>CAYUNN010000001.1:0-28439 GCA_964445905.1 uncultured Candidatus Saccharibacteria bacterium
AATATTTATGCTAAAGTTGTTGACCAGTCTAAATTAGATAGAGCTTCAGAAGTTTTGGAAAAAGCGGTAGAGGTTTCTCCTACTTATCAACAAGCTTATTGGTATTTATCTCAAACAAGATTGTTCCAGGGTGATCTTGAAGAAGCAATAAAGTTAGCTGAAAAAGCAATCCAATTAGAGCCAAGAGTAGAGAAGTCTCATTTAGTGGCTGTTGATACTGCTAGAATAGTGGGAAGGTTGACGGGTGATTATGAAAAAGCTCTTGAACTAGCCAATAAAGCAATTGAAATAAATCCCGAGTGGAGAGAAAATATAGAGTTTATTTTACAACAGTGATATTGACAAAATATCTTAAATTTGCTAACATCTAGGCTAGTGAGTGCGATTTGCCTTTAAGGCAAATTCCAATTCTATTAGTCGGCAGCAGGCCTTGCGAAAGCGAGGCCTTTTGCTTTTTATATTTTTTTGTTATACTGCAAATTGGATCGAGGGCAGCACTCACTAAAGACTTAGAGTTGGAGTCAACTCCCTCGGTCCTTTTTATTTTTATGATACAATATTATTAATGAGCGAAATTATTAAAAGAAAATTAAATGGAGTAAAGGAAAATGTAATTCTGGCTCCTTATACTACTTTTAAGATTGGGGGCGAAGCAGAATATTTTTTAGAAGTGGAGAGAAAAGAAGAACTGATTAAAGCAATTGAATTATCTAAAGAAATTAATTTACCCGTTTTTATTTTAGGAAGGGGGAGTAATCTGCTTGTTTCAGACGAAGGTTTTAAGGGTTTAGTGTTAAAAATTGATTTTAATGAAATAGAGATCGAAGAGAATAGTGTGATTTGTGGTGCGGGGGTGTCGCTGAGTGAATTATTAAAAAGATTAACAGAAGAAGGTTTGTCGGGGCTTGAATGGGCAGCTGGTATTCCAGGTACGGTTGGCGGAGCGATAAGAGGAAATGCAGGAGCTTTCGAAGGATCCATGTCAGATTGTATTAGAGAAATAGAAGCTTTAGAAATAAATCCTGAAATTAGAATAAAAAAATACAATAAAGAAGAATCAAAGTTTAATTACAGAAGCAGTATTTTTAAAAATAAAAAAGACATCGTTATTATAAATGCTTTGTTCGAACTTGAAAAAGGCAATAGAGAAAAGATTAAAAAAGACATTGAAAAATATTTAAATTATAGGAAAGAAAAACATCCGCTCTCTTTTCCTTCTGCCGGTTCTATTTTTAAAAATCCTGTTGATAACTCAGCAGCTAATCTTATAGATAAATCTGGTTTAAAAGGGGAGCAAATCGGAGGAGCTAAGGTTTCTGAAAAACATGCTAACTTTATAGTAAATTCAGGTGAAGCTAAGGCAGAAGATGTTTTAGAATTAATAGCTTTGGTTAAAAAAAGAGTTAAGAAAAAATTTGGGATTGAGCTTGAAGAAGAAATTGAGCTGGTTGGATTTTAAACTAATTACTTTTACCCTTGACAATTGTTTTAAAAGCGACGAAAATAAAATAAGATTTATTCTTTGCAGGTAGTTAGTCGGACTATTTGCAATATTCAAAATTACAGTTCAGGAAATTTTTCTGAACTGGAGATAAATGGTTAAAAAAAAGAAAACCACTAAAAAGAAGACTGCTAAGAAAAAACCTGCTAAGAAAAAGAAATAAAGTCTTCTATTCTACTTTGCTCTCTTCGTTCTTGAAATTTGATAAAGTGTGCTATAATTTCAAGAGAAGAGAGCTTTATTTTTTAAAAAAATATTTTATGAAAATAAATATTAAAAGCACAAATTTAGAACTTACTCCTGCGATTAAAGAATATATAGATGAAAAAATAGGGGGACTGGAAAAATTTATTCAAGGAATAAAAGATGAGCAAGATTTTTTAGAAGAAGGCAGGTCTCCAATCGAAACATGGGTAGAGGTTGAAAAGACAGCTTCTCACCAAAAAGGAAAAATTTTTAGAGCAGAGTGCCAGATAAAAATTGCTGGAAAAAGCTTAAGGTCAGAATCGATTCAAGAAGACTTGCATCTGGCCATTGATGAAGTTAAAGATGAGCTTCAAAGAGACATTAAGAGATTTAAGGAAACAAGATTTTCTCGATATAAAAAAGCAGCAAGAAGATTTAAAAAAAGGATTAGCATTCATCCCTTAGCAAGAATTAGAAGGAGAAAAAAGTAAAGATTATAAATGATAGACATTAAAACAAACAACAGCTTTATTTAAAAGCTGTTTTTCTTGAAATAATGGCAAGGTTGTTATATAATGATTGAGATTTATTATGACAATTTTAAATAAATTTTTCGGTGATCCGAATGAAAAATATTTAAAAAGTATCCAGCCTTTAATTGAAAAAATAAATGGACTCGAAGAAAAATTCGAGAGTTTTTCTTCTGATCAACTGAAAGAAAAAACAAAAGAACTAAAACAAAGGATAAATAAAGAGGGCCTTGATGGTGTTTTACCTGAGGCCTTTGCTTTAGTTAGGGAAGCTGGCAAAAGAACTTTGAAACAGAGACACTTTGATTGTCAGTTAATTGGAGGAATAGCTCTTCATCAAGGGAATGCTATTGAAATGAAAACAGGAGAAGGAAAAACGCTGGCTGCTACCCTGCCTGTTTTTTTGAATGCTTTAATAAGTAAAGGAGTGCATGTTGTTACGGTTAATGATTATTTAGCTCGCAGAGATATAGTTTGGATGGGGCAAATTTATGATTTGTTAGGATTATCGGTTGCTTGTTTGAATCATCAGCAATCTTTTTTGTATGATCCTGATTTTAAAAAAGCAGAAGAAGAAAAAGACGAAGTTAGAGATGAACTTGGTTCGTTTAAAATAATAGAAGATTTTCTTAGGCCCTGTTCTAGGAAAGAGGCTTATGCTGCTGATATTACTTATGGAACTAACAACGAGTTCGGCTTTGATTATTTGAGAGATAACATGGCTTACGGTGAAGAACAGAAAGTTCAAAGAGGTTTTAATTATGTTATTGTTGACGAAATTGATTCTATATTAATTGATGAGGCAAGAACTCCGTTGATTATTTCTGCTCCTGACATGGAAAGTTCTGAATGGTACAGGGATTTTGCTAGAATAGCTCCTCGCCTAGACAATAAATCAGATTATGAGATTGATGAGAAATTAAGAACAGTTTCTTTGACTGAGCAGGGAATAAGTAGGGTGGAAAATATTTTAGGGGTAGAAAACATTTATGAAGATAAGGGCATTAAATATCTTCATTATTTAGAACAGGCGTTAAGGGCTCAGGCAATTAACCCTTCGGACGGGAAACCTTTATTTGCCAAAGACAGAGACTATGTTGTTAGAAACGGGGAAATAATTATAGTTGACGAATTCACGGGCAGACTAATGCCGGGAAGAAGGTGGTCGGGGGGTCTTCATCAGGCGATTGAAGCTAAAGAAGGAGTTAAAGTAAATCCTGAGTCAAAAACTTTAGCCTCGATTACTTTTCAGAACTATTTTAGAATGTATGAAAAAATATCCGGTATGACGGGAACTGCTGCTGATTCAGCAGAAGAGTTTGATAAAGTTTATAAATTAAATGTAATTGTTATTCCTACTAATTTGCCAATGGTCAGAGAGGATCTTCCTGATAGAATCTTTAAGACAGAAAAAGGTAAGCTTGAAGCGGTGATAAAAGAAATAAAAGAAAGAAACCAAAAAGGGCAACCGATTTTAGTGGGAACAAGATCTGTAGATAGAAATGAGTATCTTGGCAAACTATTAGACAGGGAAGGTATCCGTAATCAAATACTCAACGCTAAGAATCACGAAAAAGAAGGAGAGATTATTGCTCAAGCAGGAAAGTTAAAAGCTGTAACAGTAGCCACCAACATGGCTGGAAGGGGAGTAGACATTATTTTAGGAGGAAACCCTCCCGATAAAGAAGAAGCAGAAAAAGTAAAAGAATTGGGAGGATTATATGTTCTTGGCACTGAGCGTCATGAAGCAAGAAGGATTGATAATCAGCTAAGAGGAAGGGCCGGCAGGCAGGGAGACCCTGGTTCTACCCAGTTTTTTGTTTCTTTAGAAGACAGCTTGATGAGAATATTTGGAGGAGATAGATTGAAATCTTTGATGAACAGACTTAAAATACCGGAGGATCAGCCGATTGAAGCCAAGTTAGTTTCTGGAGCTATTGAATCAGCTCAAGGAAAAATTGAGGGAATGAATTTTGATGCAAGAAAAACGGTGCTTGATTATGACGATGTAATGAATAAACACCGCGAAGTTATTTATAAAAAAAGAGACGGAATTCTTAATGCTTCAAAAGAAGAACTAAAAGAAAAAATTTTAGAAGTCGCAAAAAACCAAGAATTCTCAGAAGATGAATTAAATAAAAAAGAAGAGGAAATAGGAGAAGATAATATAGATAGAGTAATAAGGATGATATTCTTAAGAAATATTGATTATTTTTGGACAGAACATCTTAGTGCTATGGACGGAGTAAGAGACGCTGTAAAATTAAGAGCTTACGGACAACAAGATCCTTTGGTAGAATATAAAACTGAGAGTCACAGAATGTTTCGAGAGCTGATTCAGACAATAGAATCCTCTGTTATAAAGTCATTTTTTAATGTACAATTAAAAAATAGACCTTCTGAAATAAGAAGAGAACCAAGTAATTTTTCTTCAACTGCTTCTTTTATATACGAAGGTGGAAAATCCGGTCAGGTAGAAAAGAAAGTTGGTAAGGGTGAGAAAAAAATTAATCGAAACGATCCTTGTCCCTGCGGTAAAGTTGATTCCGATACAGGGAAACCAATAAAATATAAAAAATGTTGTTGGCCCAAATATGGAAGATAAAAAATGTGAAAAAAATATCCCAGAGTGTTTAATTAAAAGATTTTTTTATCCTGACAGAGAATATCTTCGTTCTCTTATTCCTTATATTGCATTAGCCGCTCTTCTTTTTACTATTGGAATTTTAAGCGGTTATTATGTTAGTGAAATTAGTCCTGAAAACACTCGGGAATTAGTTTCGCTATTAAGAGAAAACTATGAGCCGATGTTAAGCGCGGATAAAACTTCTCAAATTCTTTTTATTTTTCTCAAGAATAGTGTTGCTTCTTTTTCTATGATTATAACCGGACTTATTTTTGGGATATTTCCTGTTATCGGACTGATCGGCAATGGGGAAATTCTAGGGATGCTGAGCAATATTTTTCTGGAAGATAACAGCGTCCAGTCTCTCCTTGCAGGAATTATGCCTCACGGAATAATAGAAATACCTTTTTTCCTTATGTCATCTGCCATGGGATTAAAAATTGGCAAAACTACTTTTAATAAAATATTTAGAAAGTTAAAAAAGAAAAAAATCGTTGAAGAAGAGGATGTCAAAAAAGAGGTGAGCATTAAAAAAGAAATGACCTTAGCCCTTAGTACTTTTTTAAAAATTGTTTTAATATTTTTATTTATAGCTGCTGTTATTGAAGTTTTAGCGACACCTGAAATATTTAGAATATTTTAATTTAAACATGTTTTTCTTTCCCGCTGGCTGCTTAGCTTTAATTTTATTTATATTATTTCTGCCTTTCTTGTTTTTCTTGTTGTTTTTTCGTGTTGTCAGTTTTGGATTTGAGCAGTTGGGATTTTCTTCTCATGCTACCATTTTTATCCTGTTTCTTATTTTGCTTGGCTCAATAATAAATATTCCAATTACCAGAAGGAAAAGAATGAGAGTCGAAAGGTCTGTTTTTGGAGGATTGTTTAAAAAAACAATGTTTGAATATCAGGGAATTAGTATTAATCTAGGAGGAGCGGTTATTCCCATCTTGATTTCTTTTTTCTTTTTGACTAAAATCCCAATAAGGCCTACTTTGATAGCAATTGGCTTAATGACATTAATTTCTTATGGATTAGCAAAGATTATTCCGGGTAGAGGAATAGTTATTCCTGCCCTTATTCCTCCAATATTTGCTGCTCTTTTTGCCTTCATTCTGGTTCCCGAATTTGCTGCACCAATAGCATTTGTTTCTGGAATAATGGGAATTTTAATTGGTGGAGATCTTATGAATTTAAGAAAAGCTCAAAGAATGTCTCCGGGAATGCTTTCTATCGGAGGGGCAGGAGTATTCGATGGAATATTTTTAGTGGGCATTGTTTCTGTTCTGCTAACAAGCTTATAATTTTATGAAAAAGAAAGTTTATTTAACATTAATCGTGATATTGGCTATTTCCTTTATGGCTGGAGTTTTTAATTATCCTGTTTTTTTGAATAAGGGAATAAACTTTTTCAATGAAAAGTTTTCTTTTGAATTGCCTTATTTTCCAGAAAAACCCTTTAAGTTGGGACTGGATCTTCGAGGAGGAAGCCACCTGGTTTATGAAGCTGATTTGTCTAAAATAGAAGGCAAAGATTACGGCTCAGTTATGGCTGGACTTAGAGATGTAATTGAAAGAAGGGTTAATCTGTTTGGCGTTACGGAGCCAGTTGTTCAAACCGAAGTAGCAGGAGATCGTTACAGGCTAATAATTGAACTGGCCGGAATAGATGATGTTTCTGAGGCAATTAAAATGATAGGAGAAACTCCGTTTCTTGAGTTTAGAGAGCCAAAATCCAGTTACGATGAAATAATTGAGCACAATATGGAAGTTTACGAAACAGGAGAGGGAGAGTGGGAAGATCCATTTCAACCCACCGTCCTTACGGGAGAGTATCTTAAAGAAGCTCGGTTAGGGATTGACAGCATGACTTCTGAGCCGACAGTCATTATTAGTTTTAACAAAGAAGGCTCAGGAATTTTTGAAGAGCTTACCGAAAAGAATGTTGGCAAACCATTGCCCATATATATTGACGGTGCAATGATTTCTTCTCCTCGGGTCGAAGAAAGAATTTCTGGCGGAGAGGCGAGAATTACTGGCAGATTTACCAGAGACGAGGCTAAAAAGCTGGCTCAAAATTTAAATGCAGGAGCATTGCCTGTTCCAATAAGTATAGTTTCTCAGCAAACAGTAGGTCCGACTCTTGGCGAACGCTCTCTGGAACAAAGCCTAAAAGCAGGGATGATAGGATTTTTGGCAATAATTATTTTTATGATATTTTTTTATAGACTACCTGGTTTGTTAGCTTCTATTTCTTTGTTAATTTATATTGCCTTAGTATTATCTTTGTTTAAGTTAATTCCCGTTACCCTGACATTGGCCGGCATAGCTGGTTTTATACTATCAATAGGAATGGCAATTGATGCTAATGTTTTAATATTTTCCAGAATGAGAGAAGAAAGAAAGAAGGGGAAAGATTTTAAAGAAGTAGTCGAAGAAGGTTTTTCCAGGGCATGGCCCTCCATCAAAGACAGCAATCTTACCACTTTAATTATTGCTTTCATTTTGTTTAGTTTCGGAACAAGTTTTGTTAAAGGTTTTGCTTTTACCTTAGGTCTCGGAATTTTGCTTAGCTTGTTTTCGGCAGTTTTTGTTACAAGGAATTTTTTAAGAGTCTTCATAAATACTAGATTTGAAAATTGGGAAAAAATATGGAAATAAATTTTATCAAATATAAGAAAATTTACTTTGCAATATCTGGCGCTTTGATCTTGATGAGTTTAATCTCTTTAGGAGTTTTTGGATTAGAGTTGGGAATTGATTTTACCGGTGGGAGTATTTTAGAAATAGAATACGATGGTTACAGGCCTTCCAATCAAGAGATAGAAGAAAAATTATCTGATTTGGACTTGGGTGAAATTTTGATTCAACCAACTGACGAGAAGGGAGTTATTATTAGGATGAAAGATGTTTCAGAAGAAACTCATCAAGAGGTTCTTCAAATACTCGGAGAAGGGAAACAAATAGAGGAGATTAGATTTGAAACAATTGGTCCCGTAATAGGAAGAGAAGTAAAACAAGAAACCAAACTTGTTATAGTTTTAGCGATTTTATCAATTCTTATTTATGTTACCTTTGCTTTTAGGAAGATCTCTCAACCAGTCAAGTCTTGGCAATATGGTATTGCTACAATTATTGCCTTGTCTCATGATGTCTTAATCCCTATTGGTATCTTCGCCATTTTAGGCAGATTGTATTCTGTTGAGATTTCTATTCCTATAATTACCGCCTTGCTAACTGTTTTTGGTTATTCTGTTAATGATACGGTAGTTGTTTTTGACAGAATAAGAGAAAATCTTTTGAAAAAAAGCATAAGCTTCGAAGAAGCAGTAAATGATAGCTTGAATCAAAATCTTTCTCGTTCAATCAGCACGTCATTGACTACATTGTTTGTTTTATTGGCCATTTTCTTCTTCGGCGGTTATACCCTGAAATTTTTTAGCCTTGCTCTTATATTAGGAATAGTTCTCGGAACGTATTCTTCTATCTGTTTGGCAGCTCCCATTTTAGTTGTCTGGCTCAAGAGAAGTAGGGGTTGACTTTAATTTTTTAATGTGTTTAGATAAAGGAATAATTTATTTTAAACAGTAAAAAGTAAGGAGGGTATTTACTCTTATGAAAAAATTAAATTACAAAAGTAAATATCAGGAATTATTAGAGAATTTACCAGAAAGAACCAGAGACGTTATAAGTCGTAGGTTTGGCTTGGGCAAAAAAGACAAAGAAACTCTAGAGGCTATTGGAGAGAGCTATGGTGTTTGCAGAGAAAGAATAAGACAAATTGAAAATGCTGGTCTTGAGACTATCAAGGAAGAAGTTAAAAACCCTTCTTTCGTGGGTATCTTTCAGGATTTTAAGAATTATCTTAGAAAAAAAGGAGGCTTAGAAAAAGAAAATATTTTATTAGACCAATTTAATTGCCAAGAAGAAAAAAACGAAGCTCTGTTCTGGCTGGCTTTAGGAAATGATTTTACTAGATTTTCTGAAACAAAAAATCTTTATTCTCTATGGACTGTAAATTCAGATTCAGTTGATTTGGCTAAAGACATAATTGATCAATTCGTAAAAAGATTTAACAAAAAGAAGGAATTAATTTCTCAAAACGAAGTATTTAATATTTTTCAAAAAGAAATTAATTTAAACAAAGAAATTAGTTCTATTGCTTTGATTTCTTACTTGAAAGTTTCTAAAAAAATAGGCCAGAGCTCTGAAGGTTCGTTCGGCTTAAGGGATTGGTCCGAAGTCACCCCTAGGGGAATAAAAGATAAAGCATACTTAGCTTTAAAGAAAAAAGACAAACCTCTTCATTTTAGAGAAGTTGCTGAATCAATTAATAACTTGGGATTAAATTATAATTATCCTGCTCTTCCTCAGACAGTTCACAATGAATTAATTAGAGACCAAAGGTTTGTTTTGGTGGGGAGAGGAATATATGCTCTTAAAGAATGGGGATTTTCTTCTGGTCAGGTGAAAGATGTTATTTTATCTGCCTTAAAGGAAAGTAAAAAGCCATTATCTAAAGAAGAAATTATTAAAAAGGTTCTTTCTCAACGCATGGTAAAAGAAAATACTGTTTTGCTGAACTTGCAGAACAAAGAATACTTCGAAAAAGATCCCAAAGGGAAATATACGATAAAAGAGGGTTAAAATTAAAATGGAGGTTTATTCTCAATTAACAATTCTTTGGACAATTTTTAGGAATTGGTGGTGGTTGCCTTTGCCCTTTGTTTTCTATGACCATTTTATTTTTTTTTGGAAATGGTATCAAAATGAAAGGTTTCTTGGCAGCGTTAATTCTATAGTTCTTGAGATAAGAATTCCTAAGGATATAGTCAAGCCGATAAAAGCTATGGAACAAGTTTTTAATGGCTTCCATGGGGTTCATGATGTTTTTAATTGGTCAGAAGAATGGCTTGAAGGAGAAATTCAACTGGGTTATCAATTAGAAATAGTTAGCATTGAAGGAGAGGTGCACTTTTTTATCCGTGCTTCTGATAAATTTAGAGGAATAATTGAATCGAATATTTATTCTCAGTATCCTGATGCCGAGATTTCATTAGTAGAAGATTACGTAAAACTACTTCCTCCAAATACTCCCAATAAAGATTGGGATCTTTTTGGTTTTGATTTTGAAACTACAAAGCATAGTTCTTATCCGATAATAACTTACAAATATTTTGAAGAAGCGAAGGAGATAATAGAAGAAAAAAGATTAGATCCTTTGGCTGGATTATTAGACGGAATGGCCACTTTAGGTCCCGGTGAGCATATGTGGCTTCAGATAGGGATTAAACCGATTAGAAAAGAAAATCCTTGGCAGAAAGAAGGAGAAGAAATAATTAATAAATTGGTTAATAGAGAAAAAAAAGAAAGTGAATGGCCTCCAATAGTTAAAGAAGCAGCAGATGTCTTGATGATAGGAAAGTTGCCGGGTGGGCCTGGAGAAAAAAAAGAGGAAGATTTCTTTTTACCTCCCGAAATGAAACTTACTCCCGGAGAAAGAGAGACAGTTTCTTTAATTGAAAATAAGATTGGAAAATTCGGTTTTGTTACTAATATACGCTGTCTCTATTTGGGAAAGAAAGATATCTTTTTTAAGCCAAAGGCTCGTATTCCTTATGGTTTCTTTAAAAATGTTTCTTCAGAAAGCATGAATGGATTAAAGCCCTACAAGGATACTATTCCGAAAGTTCAATGGTTTTTGAAAAAAAGAAGAACATATATGAGAAAAAGAAGGCTTTTTTATAGATATATTAAAAGATGGCCGCCTGAGTTTCCTCTTAATCCAAAAGCGGCAACATTTGTCTTTACTGCCGATGAGCTGGCTACAATTTATCACTTTCCAGGGAAAGCGTCAGCTCCTTCTCCAACTCTGCCAAGAATTGAATCAAAGAAGAGAGATGCTCCCCCCGGTCTGCCTGTCGAGTAGTAATTAATTAAATATTATGCCTGAAGATATAAATTTCTTTGCCGAAACAACTTTTCGTAATTTTAGAAAGAGATTTGGTATTAAGCCCGATGATCGTCGGCGCCATGTTTATGTTGTTGGTAAGACGGGAATGGGTAAAACTGCAATTTTAGAAAACATGGCCGTTCAGGACATTCAAAAAGGGCATGGCATTGGATTTGTTGATCCTCACGGAGAGGCAGCGGAAGAGCTTCTGGATTTTGTTTCCTCCGACAGAATTAATGACGTCGTCTACTTTAACCCTGCTGACATTAATTATCCAATATCTTTTAATATTATGGAGAAGGTAAGTCCTTCTTTTAGGCATTTAGTGGCCGGTGGATTAATGGGGGTTTTTAAAAAAATCTGGCCGGATGTTTGGTCTGCAAGAATGGAATATATTTTAAATAATTGTATTCTGGCTTTACTGGAATATCCTGGCGCTACCTTGCTTGGAGTTAATAGAATGCTAGCTAATCCTGATTTTAGGAAAAAAGTAGTTGATAAAATTACTGACCCCGTTGTTAAATCTTTTTGGACTCAAGAATTTGCTCGTTATAATCAACGTTATGAAATTGAAGCGACGGCAGCAATTCAGAATAAAATTGGTCAATTTATTTCTACTCCTTTGATTAGAAATATTATTGGTCAAGTAAAATCTTCTATTGACATGAGAAAGGTTATGGACGAAAAAAAAATATTGATTGTTAATCTTTCTAAGGGGAAAATAGGAGAAGATGCTTCTCGGTTATTAGGAGCTCTTTTAATTACTAAGCTTCAGTTAGCAGCAATGCAGAGAGTAAATATTCCCGAGGACGAAAGAAAAGATTTTTATCTTTACGTAGATGAATTTCAGAACTTTGCTACTGAGAGTTTTGTAAATATTCTCTCTGAGGCAAGGAAATATAGGTTATGCCTGATTTTGGGACACCAATATATTGCTCAGATGGAAGAGAGCGTTAGAGATGCTGTTTTTGGTAATGTGGGCACTCTTATTTCATTTAGGGTTGGGGCAGAAGACGCTGAATTTCTTGAAAAAGAATTTATTCCTGAACTTGCGGCAGGAGATTTGGTTAATTTGGCAAAATATAATATATATCTCAAATTAATGGTAGACGGTTTATCGGGGAGGCCTTTTTCTGCTCAGACTCTTCCTCCTTTTCAAAAATCAGAAAATTCTAATAGAGATAAAATAATAAAAGTTTCTAGAGAAAGATATGGAATTTCTAGAGAAATAGTTGAAGAAAAAATTAGTCGTTGGGCTGAAAACTTAACTGCTCCTGATAAAATTGAAAAAACTACTCCGACACTTTATGATGTCCAATGCAGTAGCTGTAAACAATGGGTTAAAGTTCCTTTTAAGCCGGATCCCGATAGGCCAGCTTACTGTAAAGACTGTTTGAAAGAAGTAAAGCAGAAAAAATCTAATCAGGAGAAAGATGATTTTTCAAAGAAAGAGAGATTGCCCAATCCTATTTCTTCTCGTTCTTTCAAAGAGGAAAAGAAAGAAAGACCAAAAAGGGAAACAAGCTTAGAAGATCTTCGGAAAGCCCTAGAGGAATCTTTGAGACCCGATTCTTCTAAAAATGATAAAGAATAATTTTTTTAAATAAATAGTCAAAATGAAAACAATAAAAGATATAGATGTTTGCAATAAAAGGGTTTTAGTAAGAGTTGATTTTAATGTTCCTCAAAACAAAAATGGTAGCGTTGCCGATGATTTTAGAATAAGAGCTTCTCTTCCTACCATTAGATATTTACTAGATAAAAAAGCCAAAGTAATCCTGATTAGCCATTTGGGAAAACCAGAAAATGGAGGCAATAAATTTAGCTTGAAACCAATAGCGCTGGAGCTTAAAAAATTATTTAAAAAAGAAAAAGTTATTTTTTTGTCAGAATGCATAGGAAAATCAGTTCAGGATAAAATTAATTCCATGATTCCCGGGCAGATTGTTCTTTTGGAAAATCTAAGATACCACAAAGGAGAGAAGGGGAACGATCTTGATTTTGCCAAAGAATTGGCCAAGTTGGGAGATTTTTATATCAACGATGCTTTTTCTGTTTCTCATCGTGAACATGCTTCCGTTGTCCAATTGCCTGTTTTACTTTCCTCTGCTGCCGGTCTCTCCTTGCAAAAAGAAGTAGATGTTTTATCTAAAGTTACTATTAATCCTAAAAGACCCTTTACCCTTATAATCGGGGGGAAAAAATCAGCAAAAATTGAGGCTATTCCTAAGCTGATTAATATTTCAGACCATTTATTATTAAATGGTTATCTGGCCAAAAGCATTTTGATTACTAAAAAAATTCTTGTAAGAGAATCTGATATGGAAAAAGAAATTATAAGAGCGGTCAATCAAATAAATTTAACCGATCAGAGGATCCATTTGCCGAAAGATGTTTTATTCTCTTTAGAAAATGATTGGAGTTATAAAAGAATAGCGGCATTGGGGACTATGAGGAAAGAAGAATCAGTTTATGATATTGGGATAGATGCGATAGAAGAGTTTTCTGAAATAATTAACAAGTCGAAAACAATTGTCTGGGCTGGACCAATGGGATTTTTCGAGGAAGACATATTCAATCAAGGCACAAGAGAAGTGGGCAATAGCATTGTTTCAAATAAAAAATCTTTTAATATTGTTGGGGGAGGAGATACTATCTCGGCAATTAAAAAATTTAATTGGTCCTCTGGTTTTGACCATATCTCTACTGGCGGGAGCGCAATGTTGCAATTTCTTTGCGGAGAAGATCTTCCTGGAATTGAGATACTAGATTAATCTTAGAAGAACGTAATATTTTAGATTAAATTATAAAATATTTTTAAAAGGGTTTGATTATTTTGAAGCCCTTTTTGTTTTAATTGGACTAATGTTTTATTAAAGTTATAATATAAAAAGTATTAAATAAGATTATTGGCATGAAAGAAATTAAGAATTTAAGAAAAGTATCTCAAAGAATCAAAAAAGCAATAAATTCTGATGAAAAAATTATTCTTTATGGAGACGCAGACTTAGATGGAACCTGCTCGGTTATAATTCTAGAGGAATGCATAAGAAACCTTGAAGGGAAAGTTGAGAAAATTTATTTTCCGGACAGAGAAAGAGAAGGTTATGGTATTAATAAAAAAGCTCTTAAAAAATTAGAGTCTTTGGCGCCAGCTTTACTTATTAGTGTTGATTGCGGGATAGGTAATTTTGAAGAGGTGAAAGTAGCTAAAGAGATGGGGTTTGAGGTAATAATTATTGATCATCATAAAATACTGGGAAATATTCCCGATGCTTCCTTGGTAGTAGATCCAAAACAAGAAGGTGATGAATATCCATTTAAGGAATTTGCTAATACCGGCATAGTCTATAAATTAGCCAAAGTCCTTTTAGGAAGAAAACTTAAAGGATCTTTAGATAAGAGTTTTTTAGAGTTAACGGCTTTGGCTACTATTGCTGACATGATGATTCAAACTGACGAAAACAAGCTCTTTATAATGGAAGGGTTGAATTCATTAGTTAAAACTGTCAGGCCGGGCCTGAGAGCCTTCTGGGGCATAGGTTTCATTAAGAGAGGAGGTGACATGAACAAAAGAATAGCTGGCAAGATAACATCAGTTTTGAATGCTGCCAGTAACAATAAAAATAATTTAACTGAGTCTTATGTCCTCCTAATTGCTTTAGACGAAGAAAAAGCAGAAAAAGCAGCTAAGTCTTTAATTGAAAAACAGAAAGAGAAAAAAGCTATAATCGATGATATAACCTGGGACGTTAAAAAAAAGGCCCTGAAAGATATCAAGAAGCCTATTATTTTTGAAGGGGACAGCGAATGGCCCTTAGCGTCTACCGGTTCAGTTGCTTCAAAAATTTGCCGGGAATTTGATAAACCCGTTTTTATTTTTAGAAAAAAGAAAAATGAAAGTAAAGGAGCAGTAAGAACGCCAAGGGGAGTTGATTCAGTAGAAGCAATGGAAAGTTGCGCTGATTTATTAGAAACATTTGGAGGTCATTCTTTGGCTTCAGGATTTACCATTAAAAACAATAAACTTAAAAAATTCGAAGCTTGTTTAATTAATTATTTTAATAAATTGTAAAAATATGGAAAAAATAATTGTCTATACTGATGGCGGCTCAAAAGGAAATCCTGGTCCCGGAGGAGTAGGAGTAGTGATATACAACGATAAAAAAGAGGCTATTAAAAAATATAGTCATAATCTTGGAAAAGTTACCAATAATCAGGCTGAATACCAAGCTGTTATATTTGCCTTAAAAAAAATAAAGCTTCTTTTTGGCAAGAAAAAGACAAAAGATCTTTCGGTTGAGATAAGAGCTGATTCAGAATTATTAGTCAAACAGCTGAACGGAGAATACAAAATACTGGATGATAAAATTCAACCTTTGTTTCTTGAGGTTTGGAATTTAAAATTTGATTTTAGAGAAGTGATTTTTAAGAATATTCCCAGAGAAGAGAATAAAGAAGCTGATAAATTAGTTAAGCAGGCTTTCAATGGAAGAGATTCTCAAAAATTAATTTAAGTTTGACAGAGACGATTAATTAAGCTATCATATTGTTAGTCCAACTAGACTAGGTAATTGCTGTGCATAATCATATGCATAGAGGAAAGTCCGAACACCCTCTCTTTTAATAGGGATAAAAAGGTAGCGGCTAACTGCCGTCGGTCGTGAGACTAGAGGTGCGAACAGTGACGTTTCTTGTTGAAAAACAAGAAATATCCTATCAATTTTTGATAGGATAAGCTCAAAGAGTAATCTTTGAGGTGAAACGGCTAAATCCTTATCGGGTGCAAGAACAAACTTTTCGACAATCTCCGGATTTGCCGAAAAGAAAGGTAGTTCGCATGAGCTGAAGAGTAATCTTCAGCCAAGATTAATAATTACCTCTTGATTAATTCAAGAACAGAATTCGGCTTATAATCTAGTTGGGCTTTTATTTTTTGTTTAAAAAATGTAAAATAGAAAACGACCATATGATTAGGCGTTTTTTTAATTCTCAAACAAAAACTGTAACTTTTGCTGCAGGATTATTAAGTGTTTCGGCCTTAGCCAGTCGTTTTTTGGGTTTGATCAGAGATGGTTTATTGGCTGGATATTTCGGGGCAAGTATTGAAACAGATATTTACTTCGTAGCTTTCAGAATCCCTGATTTTATTTATAATTTTCTTATAGTTGGAGGGTTAAGCATAGCTTTTTTGCCTTTATTTTCAGAATATTATTCTAGAAATAAAAAAGAAGCTTGGGATATAACCAACAACCTCTTGAATGTTTTTTCTTTATTAATTATTGTTTCTTCAATAATTCTTTTTATTTTTACACCTTGGCTGATAAGGCTTATTGCTCCTGGGTTTTCTATAGCAGAAAAAGAGCTTGCTTCTGCTCTAACTAGACTGATGCTTTTGAGCCCTATATTTTTTGGCATTTCCAATATATTTTCAAGTATTCTTCAATATTTTAATCGGTTCTTGGTCTATTCTGTAGCTCCAATACTTTATAATGTTGGCATAATATTAGGAATTATTTTTTTAAGTCCTCGGTTTGGAATATTCGGAGTGGGGATAGGAGTTGTCTTTGGAGCATTCTTACATTTAATTATTCAAGTTCCTTCTGCTGTTAGTTGTGGTTTTAAATATAAGTTCATATTTAAAACAAAACATCCTTCTTTAAAAGAGGTTGTTCGCTTAATGATTCCTCGTTCTTTTGCTGTTGGGGTTCAGCAGATTAATTTGATTATCATTACCGCAATTGCTTCTACTTTATTTGCTGGGAGCATTGCGATTTTTAATTTTTCTAATAATCTTCAATATGTTCCTGTGGGTATTTTTGGCATATCTTTTGCTGTTGCTTCTTTTCCTAAATTATCAAAGGCATGGGCTCGGGGCAAAAAAGAAGAGTTTTTATCTGATTTCTCTAGTGTATTTCGCCAGATTATTTTTTTAATAATTCCCGCTAGCATTTTAATTTTTTTGCTTAGAACTCAATTAGTTAGAGTAGTTCTTGGAAGTTTAGGACCTGGTAGATTTAGCTGGCAAGACACGGTCTTGACTTCTGCTTCTTTAGGGATCTTTAGTTTTGGAATTTTTGCTTCTGCTTTAATACCTTTTGTTTGCCGAGCCTTCTTTTCTTTTAAGGACACAAAGACTCCCACTTTAATTGCAGCAGCAGGGGTAAGCTTAAATATATTTTTAAGTTTTTACTTAACTTGGATCCTTGGAAATTCTGGCCTTCTTAGCAATTTTATGATTAATAATTTTAATCTTTATGGCGTAGAGAATATTTCTGTTATTGGTTTACCGCTTGCTTTTTCTATATCCGTTGTATTTCAGTTCAGTCTTTTGATTATATTTTTCTATAAAAAAATAGGAGATTTTAGAATAAAAGAAATTACATCTTCTCTTTGGAAAATTTTAATTTCTTCTTCTTTAATGTTCCTGTCTATTTATTTCATCCTTTTTTTAACAGGCAAAACAGTAGATACCAAAACCTTTTTAGGCATATTTACTCAAGGACTATTAGCTGGTTTAGCAGGAATAATAGTTTATTTGTTAATTAGCATTAAATTAAGAATGTCGGAACTCAAAATTATTAAACTGGCAATTTTAAATCAATTCTCTAGAAAATAAGTTTTTTTAATTCTTCTCGATTTAACAAAAAAACTTTCTCTCGGAGAAAGTTGAATAAGTTAATTAAATTTACTAGAATCTATACTAGAAGATGCCGGCCATTAGCCAGCCTACCATGCTTAAGACCATTATTGCTGCCACGAAAGCCCAGAATATTTTTACGATTTTTTTAAATGAATTTTTAGACATATATGAGATATAAGAAAAGAAGAAAATTTTATAATGAAAAAAAATTATTTTCCTCTTTTTTAGCGATTCTTATTTTAATAATAACATTTTATTTAATTTTTTCAAATATAAAGCTCAGTCAAAAAAGAAAAGAATTAGATATGCGAGCAGAAGAGCTTCGAGGTGAAGTGATTCCTCTAAGAGAAAAAAACGAACAATTACAAGGAGGGCTTTTAAATATTTTACAGATGGAATACAAGGAAAGAATTTTAAGAGAGAAGGGTCTTTATAAAAAGGAAGGGGAGAGTGTAGTGGTTATTTTATCTCCCGAAGAAGAAATAAAAGAAGAAGAAAGAAACATAGAAGAGCCCAAAGGGTTTTTTGAAAAAATTTTGGATAAAATAAATTGGCGGGATTAGTTGAGCGGTTCAACGTTACCTTCCCAAGGTAGAGAGACGGGTTCGACTCCCGTATCCCGCTCCACTATTTGACTTTCAGGAATTTTACCGAATTTTTCGTGGGCGGTGCTTTGTGCCGCCCATTGATTTTTCGCTTTATTTTCCCATTCGCTCGGTGTGCTAACGCGCGTCTCGCGGTCTGACAAAAAGAGGTTCGATCCAAAGAATTCTTTAGCAGCGACCTTTTTCT
The DNA here is from genome assembly GCA_964445905.1 of uncultured Candidatus Saccharibacteria bacterium. GTDB lineage: Bacteria > Patescibacteriota > Minisyncoccia > Minisyncoccales > JAGGXC01 > CAYUNN01. The sequence goes on from CAYUNN010000001.1 coordinate 18,229, forward strand.
GTAAAGGTCGCTATTTTTTTTGATATATTTGAGAGGTTTTGTGCGTGATTTAGCTATTTTGCCATCGGTTCGAGCCAGTTATTCTGCTTTTGTTCAAAGCGAGTTCTTTGTTGTTTTAGCGACTTCTTTTCAAATAAGAAAACAACTCTTAATTCTTTTCTATTATAGCGTTAAATGGACAGGCTTCTTTGCATTTGCCGCAATCTCGGCATTTGTTTTTATCTATTTTTGCTTTTCCGTCTTTTTCGATTTTAATCGCCCCGTGGGGGCAAAACTTGAGACAAGCTCCACATCCGGCGCATTTTGATTTATCAACTTTAAATTTACTCATATTATTAACATTATTTTACAAATAAAAAACAATGGCAGTGTCCGTCTCTTTTAATTTCTTCTTTATGGTAAATACAAGGACAGACAATTTTATCATTTTCTTTTTGGCTTTTTTTAATACGGCGGCAAGGACAATATCTCTTGCCATAATTTTTTTCCCTTTCTAATAGCGATTTGATTAAAAAATTAACTACTTTTTGGTCTAGGTTTAAATGAAAGCCGTTATCTTTCGCGTAATCTTTATATTGTTTAAGCAATTGTTCAAATTCTTTTTTTGTGGGCATATTAAAAAATCATTGCTATTAATAACTTCTTCTACCGAATCCGAAACCCCTGCTCTTGCCCTTACCTAAACTAGGACCACCCAATTGATGATTTCTTAAATTCGGATTTTCAGAATTCGGCCGAATGGCTTCCTGCGAACAAACATCTAAACACTTACCGCATTTTATGCATTTGTTTTGATCAATAATCGCTTTACCATTTTTTATAGAAATGGCTCCAACGGGACAAATATTGATACACGTCCCACAACCTATACATTTATTTTTATCTATCCACGGCATAAATTTATTTTAATTTTTTATTTATTTTCTCAATGGTTCCTTCGGCAATCTCTTTCTCTTTATTGTAATACTTAATCATTCTTTCCAAAAAATCTTCTTTTTCTTTTTTGGTTTTAAAATTGTCCAAATTTCTTTCTATTCCTTCTATCTTTTCTTTTATTTCCAAAGGTATCCTTTCGCTATCATGCCTTACCGCTTCTTGTGGACAAACATCATGGCACTTCCCACATCTTATACATTTTTCCATATCAATTAACGCCCTTTCTTCTTTCATAGAAATTGCACCAACCGGACATTCTTGAACGCAAATTCCGCAACCGATACATTTATCTTTATTTATCCACGGCATAAAGTTATTTTATTATTTGATTGTTTTTGATTTAATCATTTTTGGTTTTTCCAATGACTTTATTCTAAATCTCACCCTTCTTCGCATCCCTGTTTCCGGCACGAATTCAGACAAAAAATCACCAAAACTTTTATCTTCGCCCTCGCAACCAACATGATTGTATTTCTTATCACCGATTTTCTCTATCCTATTAAATAAATAGCCTTCAAATGTTTTTTCCATATATGCTTTATTGTTTAATAAACGGGCATTGTTCTTTTTTAGCTTTATTATCTAAAACTGCCCTGATAAACTCGTTGCAAGATTTAAAACCGCATTTACCGCAATTTAAATTAGGAACCAAATTTTTCAATTCTTTTCCGGCCAAATATCTCTTTTGCGTTTCTTTATCATCAATTATTTTATTTCCATAACAATAACCACAAATTGCTGATGGCATAGAGTGTTTGAGCGTTAATTTTTCACTTTTAATAGCAGAAGAATCTTTTATAAATTCTGCCACATCAATAGCTCCCTCTCCGGTAAGTCCATTAACTTCTGATATTCTTGCTTCAGAATTGACCTTTAAAACCTTTGCTCTAAAAATTTCTCTTTCTGCTTGAGAGATTAAATCGCCTTTGCTAATAGCTACAACGTCAGCTTCAGTCAAAATAGGTCCGTAGCGAGAAGGATCTCCAGAAGTAATGTCTAGAACATTGATTCCTAGTCCCTCCTCAACGTAAGGCGAACAACGAAGGCATAACCCTGCAGTTTCCAGAATAATAATGTCTTTATTCTGGTTTTCTTTAATTAGTTTTGGTATTTCAAGGGCGGTATAATGGTCTGGACAAAGTTCTCCGGCCAATTTTTTAACAGTTGGAATTTTATATTCCTTGGCAATACGCTCGTCATCTGATGTTTGTAAACAATCAAATTTAGCAAAAAACAGTTTATAATTGTTTTTAAGCTCTTGAATTATATATTTGATTATGCTCGTTTTTCCAGAGCCGGGTGTTCCTGCAAAAATTATAAATTTCATATTCGTGTTTTATTTTTTAGACCTAATCGGTTCGCAATATATCTCTACATTTTTAATTCCTTCGCCTTTTCTTATTTTTTCTCTTATATCTAATCCATAATTTTCTATCCAGTTGAGATAATGGGCAATGCCTTTTTCTTTCAAGGAAGTATTCAAAATTTTAACAATGCCACCATTTTTTATAATAATTCTTTTATTAGCGTTTAACGCTAAAGAAGGGTCATGCGTAACGATTAAAATAATTTTCCCTTCCTCCACTAAAATTTTGATGGCCTCCTCTTTTCTGATGCCCGCATTCTCTATTTCATCAATCAAAATAATAGGGGAAATACTGATATTGGCTACATCGGAAACCATTAGAGCCCTGCTTTGACCGCCAGACAAATTAAGCAAATTCATTTCGGGGAAAATCGCTTCACCCGTAATTTTATTAGCTTCATCTATCACTTCTTTAATCAATCCTTGTCTTGGTTTCTTCCCACGAGACTCTAAATGCAGTTGTAAAAAATCTCCAACAGACATATCCGTAAAAAAATTCATGCTTTGGGCTAAAGAGGCAATTAACTTTCTTTTGGGATTAAATCTTAATTCTTTATCTGGAACTTTATTATTAACCAGAATCTTTCTTTTGCTTTTGGTATCTTTTTGAGCCAACCTTTCAAGATCATAAAGAAGCTGGCTTTTGCCTGCTCCCGTATGTCCCACGACAGCAACTACCTCTCCTTTTTTTATGTCAATTTTTCCGAATTTTTCCTTTTCACTAAACTTGTTTATTCCCGGTAAAATTGTAATTTTATTAATTTCTTCGTTCATAAATCAATTTTGAGTTTCTTCTTCCATAATAGATTTAACAGCTTCCTCAATAACTTGTTTGGCCTGAACGCCTATGAATCTTTGTATTGCTTTTCCGTTTTTAAATAAAATTAAGGCTGGAATCGCATCTATTGAAAAAGTAGTTGAAATTAAAGGGTTTTTATCAACATCAAGTTTGCCTATTCTTATTTTTTCGCCAAATTCCTCGGCAATTTCTTGAAGAATCGGAGCTATCATTTGGCAAGGCATACACCATTCTGCCCAAAAATCAACCAAAATCGGCTCCCGGCTTTTTAAAACTTCTTCTGAAAAGTTTTGGTCAGTTAAAATTAAATCTAACATAAAAGTTATTTATTTTTAATTATTTCTTTTAGTAAGAATTCAATAGTTTTTCTTCTTTTGAAATTAATGGATTTTAAACAAGAAGATAAATTATTCTTAAAATGCGCTTCAATTGCTTTTTTCAAACCAGCACTTATCGCATAAAATTGCTCCGTTATTTTACGGCAATCTTCTTGTTTTTCTATAAGATTAATCAAGCCATCTATTTGTCCCTTAACAATATTTAAACGTTGGATTGTTGTATTTTTTCTCATAAGTTCATTTTTTAATTTGTGTAGAAATTTATGTTATACCCCCATAGGGTATTTGTCAAGCCGTATATTTTTTATTAATTTTATTTAGTTTGCAGTTCGCCTGTGCCGCTGGCGAAAGTGTGCCGTGCCGCAGGCGCAGTGCTTTCTAAAATCAGGAATTCTTGATAAATAAAATAAGTTCGAGCGAAATCATAAATATACTCCACGTAGCTTCTAGGATTTTTTTATATCTTTTATTTAAATGCTTAGAATCGTTTTATATGAAAAATTTGATCTATTTTATAATTTAGTGCTGGAGTAGTTAAAAAGTTATATACATCTAGACATATTAACAATTTTGAAAATAGGTTCTAACTTGTTATAATAAAAACAATATTATAATAAAATGTCTAAAATGAAACAAGATTATTCAATTTTAATAGGCGGTGAAGCGGGTCAAGGATCTATGATGGCGGGGCAGATAATTGCCAAGCTATTCTCTGAGCTTGGCTATAATATTTTTATTTATAACGATTACCAATCACTAATTAGAGGAGGTCATAATTTTTCTCAAATTAGAGCTTCTAAAGAAAAAATATTAACTCATCGGGAAAAATCAGATTTTATCTTAGCCTTAGATAAAAATACTTTTGAAAAACACAAAGGAAACTTAAACAAGGGAGGAATTATTATTTATGACAGTGGTTCATTTTCCTTAAAAGATAAAAAAGCGATAGGTATTTCGTTAAATAAGATTGTTAGTGGATTGGGAGGAATACCTATAATGAATAATGTTGCTCTTGTAGGAGGGTTTGCAAAAATAATTGGTATTGAGTGGGGGACGGTAAGAAAAGTGCTTAGTCGAAAATTTAAAAAATATCAGGAAATTAATTTAAAAGTTGCCAAAGTAGCTTATAACCAAACGGAGAATCTGATAAAAGTTAGAAAGTTGAGTGAAAAATCCCAGCCTTTGTTGACTGGAAATGAGGCGCTTGCCTTGGGGACAGTGAAGGCTGGCCTCAGTCTTTATATCGCTTATCCCATGACTCCGTCTACCGGAATCTTGCATTATTTAGTTAATCATCAAAAAGATCTTGGAATAAGCGTTTCTCATTTAGAAAATGAATTGGGAGTTATAAATGCAGCTGTTGGATCAGCCTATACTGGAGCAAGAACTATGGTTGGGAGTTCTGGCGGGGGTTTTGCTTTAATGACAGAAGCCCTTAGTTTAGCTGTTCAAAACGAAACTCCGTTAGTGATAGTAGAAAGTCAAAGAATGGCTCCTGGTTCTGGCGTTCCTACTTATACTGCGCAATCTGATTTATTATTTGCTTTATCAGCTGGTCACGGAGATATTGTAAAATTTGTAATAGCCCCCGGAGACGCAGAAGAGGCTTGTTTTTGGGGAGGGAAGATAATGAATCTTTCTTGGAAGTATCAAACTCCTTCCATAATTTTAATTGATAAAGAAGTATCTGAAAGTGTTTTTAGTTTTGACAAAAGAATTTTAGACAAAATTGATTATGCGAAGCCTTTGTTATGGAACAAGAAAGGGAAATATTTAAGATACAAAGACGCTAAAAATGGAATTTCACCGCTTGCTTTTCCTGGAGATAAGAATGCAGTAATTAAAGCAAACAGCTATGAGCATGATCAATTCGGACTTACTATTGAGGACGAAAAAAATGTAAAGAAAATGCAAGACAAGAGACTAAGAAAATTTAAAGAAATGAAAAGAGAAGTAGATAAATTAGAAGCGGTTAAGATTTATGGCAAAAAGAGAGCTAGGAAAGCAGTTATTGCTTGGGGCTCAACTAAAGGAGCGGTTAAAGAGGTAGCTGAAAAATTAGGATTTAAAATGATTCAGCTGGTTATTTTGCAGCCGTTTCCAGAAAAGCAGTTGAAGGAAGCCTTAAAAGGAGTAAGTAGAATTGTTTTAGTAGAAAATAATAGTACGGCTCAGCTAAAATCAGTTTTAAGTAAGTTTGGAGTGAAGCCAGATAAGGAAGTTTTAAAATATGACGGCAGACCTTTTGTGCCGGAAGAAATAGAAAAACAATTAAAAAATTTTTAAATTATGCCTAAAAAAGAAATAAAACTGAATACTGAAGCTAAAAATACTTGGTGTCCGGGTTGCGGTAACTTCGGCATCATGGCTGCTTTAAAAAATTCACTTTCTTCTTTAATAGAAGGTGGAATTAAAAAAGAAAATATAGTTTTGGTAAGCGGTATTGGTTGTGGTTCAAAAATAATTGACTATTTAAATCTTAATACTTTTTCTGCTTTACATGGTCGGCCCATAGCTTCTGCAGAGGGAATCAAATTGGGAAATCCAGAATTAACAGTGATAGTTTCTGCCGGAGATGGAGGGGCTTACGATGAGGGTATTTCTCATTTAATTCATGCTGCTAAAAGGAATATTGATATTACCGTACTAGTTCACGACAATAGGTTATTTGCTTTAACTACCGGTCAATTCACAGCTACTTCTCCTAAGGGATTCAAGGGAAGATCAACTCCAGAAGGAAGCATTGAAGAGCCGTTTGATCCTCTGGAAATGATGATTGCTTCTGGCGCCACTTTTGTAGCTAGGGGATATGTTTTAAAAAACAATCATCTTCAGAAAATTATAGGGGAAGCGGTTGAACATAAGGGGTTTTCTTTCGTTGATATTTTACAGCCATGTGTTACCTTTTTTAACGCCACTGATTTTTATAATGAACGTGTTTATGAGATGAATAGTGTTCCTGGGTCTAAAAAAGAAGCATTAGACAAAATTAATGAATGGAACTATCAGAATCATAATGAAGGTGGCAAGATTCCTATCGGGGTTTTTTATAAACAACAAAAACCTACTTACGAACAAAAGCTTTTGTTGGGTTTAAATCCTTCAAGGGGCAAGGAAAAACCTAGTTTTAAAAAAATTTTAGAAGAGTAGAATTTTAATAAATTATTGAAATTAACCTTTACAATTATTCAATATTGTACTATATTATTTTAGGAGGTATTAAATATTAGAACATTATTTTTGAAGGAAGAGATAAGAGAAAAGAACATTAAAGAAATAGAGATTTCTAAAGATAGATTGAGTGGGAGTCGAAAAGAAGTTGAAAGAAATGTTATTCAAATTCTCGGAGAGGCTGGAATAGCTCTTACTTTTAGAGAAGTTTCTCAGAGAAGCGATTTTCCAAAAGAACAGATCAGAAAGGTTTTGGAATCATCAGTTTTAATTAAAAAAACAAGCATGAGAATGGCAAAAGATTTTTTTAATTTTAGAAAATGTCCTTTTAGAGAAAATCCTAGAACTTTTCTTTATTACTTAGAAAGGAAAGATCTTGAAAGCTGGGCACGAAAACATTCCTATCTCTTATAATCAATGCTTCCTTTTTGGGAAGTATTTTTTTGCCAGAGTAGCTCAGCGGAAGAGCAACGCTCTCGTAAAGCGTAGGTCATCGGTTCAATTCCGATCTCTGGCTCCGTTAAGATCAGAATAAATAATTATTACATATGACTAGATCTGTTTACATTGATTTTTTTATTTCTGTTATTCTCTGTATTATTATTCTATTATTTTTATTATTCTTAAGATAAGTAATTATTATACATGACAAAGTCTGTTTACATTGATTTTTTTATTTCTGTTATTATTTGCATTATTCTCCTGTTATTTTTATTAGGAGGAGCCGATTTTAATTTTTCAGAAATTCTTGCCTCAATAGGAGAGTTGTTTATTAAAGCTTCTGGAAGATAGAAGATTGATTTTTTATTGGTAAAAAGTTAATATATCTTATATGAAAGAAATTCAGGAAAAAATAGAAGAATTGCAAAATAAAGTCCTCTCTTTGGAGGACTATCTTTGACGTCCGCAAGAAAAAGAAAAGAATTAAAGAGTTGGAAGAAGAGAGCAAAGATCCTGATTTTTGGAATGACCAGAAAAGAGCAGCAGATACCAGCAAAGAGCTATCAGATATAAAAGAAGAAGTAGAAAAAGTGAGCAGTATTGAGAAGGAGCTAGCTGAACTAAAGGAAATTAGCAAGATATCAGATTCAGACGAATTGAAAGAAGAAATTGAAAATAAAATAGATCTTTTAGAAAAAACAATAAATCAAGAAGAAATAAAAACTTATCTTTCCGGTAAGCGTGACAAGGGGAGTGCGGTAATCTCTATTTATTCTGGGGCTGGAGGACAAGATGCCGAAGATTGGGCAACAATGCTCTTGAGAATGTACAGAAGATTCTGCGAAGACAAAGGGTTCGACTTTAAAATTTTAGATCAATCTTTTGGAGAAGGGGGTGGGCCGGAAGGAAGAATAGGGACAAAAGAAGCGACCGCTGAAATTAAAGGAAAATTTGCTTACGGAATTTTAAAAAAAGAAAATGGAGTTCATAGAATAGTTCGCCTTTCTCCTTTTTCTTCCCAGAGTCTTCGCCATACTTCCTTTGCTCTTGTAGAAATATTACCGGAGATTACAAGGGACGATCAGATAGAAATAAAGCCGGAAGATATTAAGTTGGAGGTTTTTAGAGCTTCTGGTCCTGGCGGTCAATATGTAAATAAAAGAGAAAGCGCAGTAAGGATTATTCACATTCCTACCGGAATCAGGGTAACTTGCCAATCAGAAAGGTTACAGGGTCGGAATCGGGAGAAAGCAGAAGCCCTTCTTTATTCAAAGCTTTATCAAAGAAATAAAATAGAACAAAAAAAAGAATTAGAGAAAATAAAAGGTTCTACATCTTCGGCAAGCTGGGGAGAACAAATTAGATCCTATGTTCTTCACCCTTATAAGATGGTTAAAGATAATAGGACGGAAGTGAAAACTAATCAAGTTGAAGATGTTTTAAACGGAAATTTAGATGAATTCATTGAAGCAGAAATCAAACTTAAATAATAATAGGAAATTGATATCGTTTCAGAACGTAAGTAAGCTTTATCCAAGAGGAAGGCAAGCTTTGGATAATGTTTCCTTGGATGTTAGAGAGGGAGAGTTTATTTGCCTGGCAGGAAAATCAGGAGCAGGCAAAACTACCTTGTTGAAATTATTAATAAGGCAGGAGAAACCAACTCAAGGAAAGATCTTGTTCGACGGTTTAGAAGTTCAAAATTTAAGCTCAAGAGATATTCCTTTTTTTCGCAGAAGGATAGGAGCTATTTTCCAGGATTATAATCTTCTTTATTCTAAAACTACTTATGAAAATGTTGCTTATGTAATGGAAGTTATTGGGCTTACCAAAAAAGAGATTGACAGAGAGGTGCCTCAGGTCCTTGAAATAGTTGGCTTGACTGATTGTGCCAATCAATTTCCAAATGAGCTTTCCGGAGGGGAAAGACAAAGAGTTGCTATAGCCAGGGCTTTAATTACTAGGCCTGAAGTAATTTGCGCTGATGAACCCACGGGAAATCTTGATCCTTATCATACTCGTGATATAATTCAGCTGCTCTTAAAAATTCAGGAAATGGGCAATACGGTTATTTTGTCTACTCATGACAAAGGAGTAATTGATAATTTAGAAAGGAGAGTGGTTACCTTGGAAAAAGGGAAAATAATAAGAGATGAAAAAAAAGGTAGATTTGTATGTTAAATTCTATTAAAAAAATATTTAAATTTAGTTTGGAGAATATTTCTAGAAATAAAGGGTTATTTTTTACTACGACCCTTACTGTTACAATGACCACTTCTTTGATTGTGGGCCTATTTGTTTTAGAGGGTGCGACCAATTCTTTGGTTGGCCATCTTCAGGAAAAAATTGATATTAGCGTTTATTTTAATCCTGATGTTGAAGAAGAAAGTATAGTTATGATGAGAGAAGAATTAGCAAGAGTTCCTGAGATTACATCTGTTAATTATATTTCCAGGGAAGAAGCATTGTACACATTTATAGAAAGGCACGGAAACGATCCCTTAATAATGGAATCATTAGAGGAAATAGGGGATAATCCTTTGGTTGCTCATTTGAATATTAAAGCTGCTCAAGCTTCTCAGTACGAGCAAATATCTGTCTTTTTAGAAAAAAGTTCTTTTAGGGATTTAATTAATAAAGTAGATTATCATCAGAATAGAACTGTTATTGAAAGGATATTTTCAATCAGTAATAGTATTGAAAAAACTTCTTATCTGTTTATAATCATTTCTGCTTTTTTAGCTATTCTTGTTACTTTCAATACTATAAGACTAGGAATAGTTAACCTTAAAAGAGAAATTTCAGTAATGAGATTAGTAGGAGCTTCTAATTGGTTTATCCGAGGTCCCTTTGCTTTTCAAGGAATGATTTCCGCTCTCTTAGCTACTATTTTTACCCTTATATTTTTTACAGGAGTTTGTTATTTCCTTTCTCCTAAAGTGGAAACTTTAGTTAGCGGTTTTAGCTTGATTGGATATTTTCAAGCTAATATCGTAACTATAATTCTTATTCAATTAGGTTCTGCCATGGGGATTGCAATTATTCCATCACTGGTTGCAATAAGGAAATATTTGCATACTTAATTGATGCGGGGTCGTCTAATGGTAGGACAGTTGCCTCTGGAGCATCGAATCTAGGTTCGAATCCTAGCCCCGCAGCA
>CAYUNN010000002.1:0-29947 GCA_964445905.1 uncultured Candidatus Saccharibacteria bacterium
AAATATTTAAATTTAGCGATATTATGTTCTTCTAATGTTTTACTAAAAATAGTTTCTCCTTCTGGAGTAGAAAGATAATAAAGATAATCACTATCTTCATAATATAATGAAGCAAGAATGCTTTCAAAACCAGGATTGCAAATAGGTCCTATCGGCAAACCTCTATATTTATAAGTATTATAGGGAGAATCTATTTTAGTTTCTTCTGTTGAAATTCTTGTAGTTCTTTTTCCGGTAATATAAGCGATGGTAGCATCTACCTGAAGGGGCATTCCTATCTGCATTCTTTTCCATAAAATACCAGAAACTATTTTTTTGTCTTCCATGACTCTTACTTCCTTTTCAATCAAGGAAGCCATAACCATGATTTCAAAGAAAGATTTACCTTGTTTTCCAATTTCATCTTTCATGTCCACAGTTATTTTATTATCAAGATTGCGAATCATTATTTCAACTATTTCCTGAAGCCCAATCGACTTATCTACGTAATAAGTATCTGGAAATAAATAACCTTCGAGACTCAATTCTTTTGGCTTATTTTTTAAAATAGAAAATTTATTTAAAAGATTCGAATGTTTTTCTAAAGAACTAACAAATGAAATAAATTCTTCATTTGAAAAAAAACTCTCTTCTTCTAAGTAATCGGCAATATTTTTAATGTTCCAGCCCTCAATTATTGTAATTTTTTCTCTTGCTACCTCTCCAAAATAAAACTTACTAGCAATCTCTTTTACATTCATGGCAGGAGAAATTAAATACTCTCCCGCTTTAAGTCCGCCAATATAATCATTTAAAAAAATATACAGTTCAAAGAAATTTTTATCTTTGATAAAACCTTGCTTTTCTAGATTATTAGAAATTTCTCTTACTCCCTCCCCTTTTTTAATTGAAAATATTTTTTCTTCTTTTAAAAAATCATCTTTTGGCAAGTAAATTCCTTGCCAAAAATATAAAGAAAAAAATAATAATAAAATAAATAATAGTAATAAAATCGATAAAACCTTCTTCATGCTATTTTGGGGTAATTAGGGGCACAAAGATAAAGCCGGGAAACTCTTTCTTTTTAAATTCCCCGTTTGTTTTTTTAATATACAAATAAATAGAATCGTTTACAGGAGTAACAATTCTTCCTTTTGCTTTTAATTGTTCTTTCCAGGCAGAAGGAATTCCTTGTTCTGCAGCGGCCGAACAAAGAATTTTATCAAAAGGAGCTTCTCTTGAAAATCCTAGCGACCCATCAGTGCAAATAAATTCTGCTACTCCTTTTTTCACAAAATTATATTTAGCAGCATTTTTAAGTCCGAATTGAACTAATTCTGGAATCAATTCAATACCAATCACCTTTCCTTGGGCTCCTACTATTTCAGAAAGTAAAGCAGTGGTCCAGCCAGAACCAGAACCAACATCAAGAATCTTGTCTCCCTTTTGAGGCTTTAATTTTTCTATCATAAAAGCCACTACTAAGGGCTGGGAAATAGTTTGACCATAACCTATAGAAAAAGCTTCATTCTCTTCGGCAAAGCCCTTGCTTTCTTCTGGCATAAAATCTGCTCTTTTTATTTTTCTAAAGGCTTTGATTATTTCGGGAGTTTTGAGATAATTATTTTCTATTAAAGAATCAATTAAGTCCATATATTTTTATTATTCATAACGCAGAGCTTCAATTGGGCTTAATTTTGAAGCTTTTCTGGCTGGATAAATTCCAAAAATTAATCCTACAATTGAAGCTACTCCGAAACCTAAAATTATTGCTTTCCAGGAAATAAAAAATCCCCAACTAGAAGTAAGCATTCTTCCCAAAACTACGCCTCCAATAAAAGAAAGGATAACCCCTAAAACAACTCCTATTATACCTCCAATTAGAGTAAGAACGATTGCTTCTAGCAAAAATTGCCAAAGTATATCTTTCTTTTTAGCCCCCAACGCTTTCCTCAATCCTATTTCTCTAGTTCTTTCAACTACAGAAACTAACATAATATTCATTATCCCAATTCCCCCTACAACTAAAGCAATGGCTGCTACGCTCGAAAGGAACAAAGTGAAAATTCCTGTAATCATTTTTAACATATTAGCTGCTTCTACCTGACTCATTACTCTAAAATCATCTTTTGATAAATCTCCCTCTGGATTATATATATTATGTCTCTCTCTTAAAATAACTCTAATATTCTCTACTGCTTCTTCGATCACCTCTTCGCTTGCTGCCTGAACAATAATCGAATTGAGATGATTTCCTCCTGTTAAAAAACCTTGTGCAGTAGTTATCGGTACATAAATTATCTCATCAAGATTAAAAAACATTTGTTGTCCAAGTTCCTCTAAAACACCTATAACTGTAAAATTAGTCTTTTTAATTCTGATTTTTTTTCCAATAGGATTTTCGTCACCAAAGAGATCATTGCTAATCTGATGACCAAGCAAGGCTACCCTTGCGTTACTTCTTATATCTTCTTCTGTCATTTCTCTACCAAAAATTAATTTCGTTTCACTAATCCTTAAACTTGCTGGCGTGGTTCCTATAAAAGTTACTTTCTTGTCAATGTTTTCATGAAGAACTCTGTCCGTACCCATTACCATCGGAGCCGCTTCTTTGATAACTGGTAATCGTTTAATAGCTTCGACGTCAGAAATTTTTAAAGTTTTGACTTCCATCGATTCAACCATCGACTGCATCATAGATTCTCTTTGGGGATCAAAAGAGCCTGGCTCAATAAAAATATTATTTGACCCAAAAGACATAATCTGTCCTATGATTAAATTTTCTGCTCCAGCCCCTAAAGACATCATGGAAACTACAGCAGCAATACCAATAACCACTCCTAACATTGTTAAAAAAGAACGAACCTTATTAGTTTTCAACCCAACAATTGCTGTTTTAAGAGTATAAGATAGTTTCATAAAAAAACTTATTTAATTAAACCGTCTTTTGCGTGTCTGCGATGATTTACCATGCCGTCTTTAAAAATTTTTCCATCTTTTAATTCAATAATTCTCTTCGCCATCTCAGAAGTATATTTTTCATGAGTAACTAAAACAATGGTATGGCCTTTATTATTAATATTTTCTAGAATATCCATTATCTGTTGACCAGATTTGCTATCAAGATTGCCGGTAGGTTCATCGGCAAAAATAACAGAGGGGTTATTAACTAACGCCCTTGCAATAGCTGCCCTTTGTTTTTCTCCTCCAGACAACTGATTAGGATAATGATTGATTCTATGAGACAAGCCAACTGCCTCTAATGATTCTTTTGCTCTCTTTTCTTCTACTTCTTTTGAAACCCCGGCATAAATTAAAGGAAGTTTTACATTGTCTAAAACGCTTGTCCGAGGCAACAGATTAAATGTTTGAAACACAAAACCTGTTTTTTTGTTTCTAATTCTGGCTAACTCATCATCAGTTAAATCGTCTATACTCCTTCCTTCAAACTCACATACTCCAGAAGTAGGTCTATCTAAAAGACTAATAATATGCATTAAAGTTGATTTTCCTGAACCAGAAGGACCTATAATCGCAACAAACTCCCCCTCTCTGATATCGAAAGAAATCCCATCTAAAGCAATGGTAGGAACGTTTCCAGAATAAATCTTTTTAAGATTTTCAACTTTTATCATTAATATTAATCTTTAATAAAAGTAACTACTTTTTCTCCTTCTTGAAGACCGGCCAAAACTTCAACATATCCTTCGCTCCCCCTAAGACCAGTTTCTATGTCTCTCTCTTCTAACTCACCGTTAATCACCACCCTTACAAATTCTCTGCCATTTTCTTTTACTGCTCTCCAGGGGATAATTAGCACATCGTCTCGTGAATCAGAAATTATGACAACATCTGCAGTCATGCCTGGCCTTATGTTGTTATCTTCAGTCTCTATGCTAATTTTAGTTTTATAATAAACCACCCCTGACATCACGGTTCCTATTAGATCAATTTCTAATAATTTTCCTTCAAAAATAACCCTGGGAAAAGCATCTAAAGAAATTTCGCATTTATCACCAAGGTTGATTTTTCCAATATCTGCCTCTGGAACACTCGCTTCTATTTGAAATGGCTTATCGGGAATAAAATAAATAACAGGTTCAGCAATCGCAACTTGCTCCCCTATTTCTTTTTTAATATCTCCAATTTGACCATTAATAGGAGCTCTCAGAATAGATTTTTCAATCCTGTCTTCAAATAACAAAACTTTTGCTCTAGCCTGATCTATTCTGGCCTCATAAAATTCAATATCTTCTTGACGAGGAGCAGTGATTAATAATTTTAACTCATTTTTTGCTGCTTCATAGCTTCCTTTGGTTGCAGAAACTTCTGCTTGAGAAATATTAATGCTAGACGAATTACTTAATTTTGTAGAAGAAATTGTCTGTCTTGAACTTATAACATTAGATATCTCTGTATTAATATAAGACCTATGATTATCTACAATAGTTTTATCAGAATCAGAAACAACATTGCGGTATTTTATAGAATCACAAACATTCCTAATTTCATTTAAGGCGCTATAAATATCATTCAAGTAGTCGCTAAAAAGAAGCAAGGCGTTATCTTTTGCGTCATTGTTAAAGGTTTCTCTCGCTGAATCAAGTTTTAATTCTGCTGCTTCTTTTCTTTCTTGGATAATTAATTTCTGCTGTTTTACCCTAGTACTTTCTTGATCGTTAGAATAAAAATAACTTCTTTGGATTGAATCTATATCAGTATATGCATTAGATATTTTTAAAAAAGCCACTTCTAAAATATTAAAGGAATTCTCATAAGCCGTCTCTGTATTATCTTCTGCAGTCTTTTTAACGTTTTCTAATTTTTCTTCTGCGTGATAATAAGCTATTCTCGTATTTTCAACTGTAATCTCGGCACTCCTTATTTTTTCTTCAGTAGCTCCAGTTAATAATTTATTAAGTTCTGCTTGAGCTAAATTTAAACTTGCCTGAGATTCTTGAAGTTGTATACGTAATTGATTCGCATCAAGTTTAATTAATCTTTCTCCTTCTTCGACTATCTCTCCCGACCTAACATAAATCTCATCAATCTCTCCGCTTTCCCTGAAACCAAGATTTAACTGTTCTCCTTTCTTGATCTGACCAATCACAGAAACCTCTTTAACGATATTCCCTCTTCTCGCTTCTTCAAAATTATAAGGAAGCTCTTTCTGGGCAAAGAAAAAATAATAAGTTCCACTAATTACTAATAAAATAATTATTGATCCAACAATAAATTTATGATGCTTAATCAAATTAACCATAATTTAAAATAAATTATTAATATGTTATTTTAACATAATTTAAGAGTTAAAAAAACAAAGCAGATGCGTTGTTTTTTTAACTAAAATAAATTGCCCTTTATTAAAAATCTTTGCTAATAATGTTATTGCTTTTAACTAATTTCTGATACTCAAAATAAGAATAAACTATTGGATAAATTGCACCAAAAAACAAAGGTATTAAAAGTATGTAAATTGCATAATTAACAAATATTATTCCTAATAAAGAAATTGTCCCTACGATCTTAAATATTTTTCCGGCTAACTTGTTAGTTTTATCCCATACCTTATCATTGCTTAATGTCCAAGGAGTCCTTACGCCAATAAACCAGTTTCTCTTAGATTTTTCTAAAAGAACCCCGACATAGAAAAATAAAAGGCTAAAAGCAGGAATTAAAGCTCTAATCATGTTAAACCTATAATTCATATTCCAAAAGAGAGTAAGAAGATAAAGATAAAATAAAAAAACAATTATCACGAGGATAAAATTATCAAAATAATTTATGAATTTGGCAATGTTTCTCTTAAGAGGGTCTATCCGAGGAATAAAAATAAACATTAGAAAGAGTCCAAGTAAAACAAAGGGCATTAAAAATAATCCCCAAAATTTAGACATGGTACCGTCAGCCTCTCCCTTTGAATTCCAGTGAGAGATCATTTCGTCAGGCATTGAAGGGGAAAGTAAGGCCCCAACAATAAAAGCCACTATAATTATTAATAAAATTAGGAACTTTTTAAACATTGGTTATTTAAACTTTTATTAGTTTTATACCTATCCCTACTATTTGCGTTCCAGCAAAAATAAGAATACCAATAAAAACAGACCAAGCAAGAAGATTAAAAAGCATCGGCAAGGAATCTACAGGAATCATTTTGTTTAATTTTTCTTCGATTAACGCTCCTGCTTGCTCTTCTAAATTTTGATCAAAAGTAATTTCTTCTTTTGATTTAAAATTTAATCCATTATCCAGCTCATTCTCTAAGGGAAAAATTTCCGGAGCTTCACTTTTAGCAGTAAAAACATTATACGAGGAATAAATTCCTAAAAAAATAATAATTAATCCTATTAAAATTAGCGTCCAACCAAAAATTTTATTCATAATTAATTAAGAATAATTTTAATTTATATTATTACCAAAGTTTTTTTTGAGAAAAAAATCCGACTAAATCTTTGGCTTTTTTATTGCCCTTGTTAGTCAAAGTAAAAAAGGAACTCGGGTCTCCTTTGATTAATTTGTTTTTTCTTAAGGCTCTCAGAGACCTGTCTAATTTACGTGAATCAGGCCAATTGGGATGACTTAAGAAAGAAAAAACCTTGGGAAATAAAATAAAACACTCTTCAACTAGCCTTTCAAAGGTACACTTTTCTTGACTTAAATTTACCGAATAAATACAAAAAAGAATTAATTGATTAATCCCCATCCTGCTATAAACTTCTTCGTCAAAGTTTTTTTTATTGCTAGTTGATTTTTTAACCATAATTATATTATAATAACCCATTTTAAAAGAAATAAAAAGAGGCAAACTTTATTATAAAGCTTGCCATAGAAAAGAGAGGTGTCTTATTAAAAGAACTCCGAAAACAGCAAGGAGAGCGCTGTCTACTCTATCAAGAAGTCCACCGTGTTTTTGCAAAAGATTGCCAAAATCTTTAATGTTCAATTTTCTTTTAACAAAAGACTCGATGAGATCACCGAAAAAAGCACAGCTAGCAAGAATAATTCCGGAGAATAAAATCTCTTCCAGTCTTAATTTCGGAATACCGATTATTGTCATTACAATCAGAACACTCATTGTACAAGCAACAAATCCTGCTAAGGTACCTTCCAAGGTTTTATTAGGAGAAATATTACGAGTTATTTTATATTTTCCAAAAACCTTTCCTGCTAAATGAGCAGACGAGTCGAATGTTCCGGCGGCAACCAAGGGAATTAAAACCCAAAATAAACCATTCTCGACGGCTCTTAAATAACAAAAAGCTAAGAGAGCTGAACAAAAATAGATCGCAAAGAAAAATAACATTAGAACCTTACAGGGACTCACTTTATTTTTCTTGTTTATCTTGAGAAGCACTGAAATCATTTCTAGTATTCCAATAAAAACTAGAACAATTATTCCTACAAAAAAAGTTTCTATTGGCAAAAGCATAAAAATAATGCCTATTGCGATTATTACGACTCCTATAAGCAATCTTTTCCTGTAAACTCCTTTTATCTTTTCATAAATATCCCCTCTTTCTTTTTTTACAACACTTTCATTTTTCAAAGTACATCACCTCGCTGAAACAACTCTACCACTAATAATTATATTGTCAATAAAAAAATCTCGCTTTTTGCGAGATATTATTTTTTTACTTTTTTCCTGTTAGCTTTTCCCAGTTTTCCTTTGGCTTATAACGCTTGGAGCCAGCTCTGCAAAGTGGGCATTCTAAAGGATCTACTGCCCAAATTTCTTTTTCAATTAAGGCAACGACAACAGCTTCTACTTTTTTACCTTCATCGTCGAAGATATAATAAGATCTTTTTTCTGGGGGTCGGTGAACTAGTGTTCCGATAATTGGTAAAAAATTAATATGGTTTCTATTGCCCTTTCTTATTGCTTTTCGGACTGCCCTAAAAGTATTACTGGTAGTTATTAATTCTTCAATCTGTAAAACAGTGGCACCCTCAGGAATCTCAAATTTCTTCCAGACTTGTTTTTGAGGATCATTAATATCTTTTTGGGTATATCCATGATAAAGATTGAGAATCTTGGCAACTTCATAAGAAAAAGTTATTGCTGAATAAGCAGAACCTGCCGCCCACTGGACTTCGTCTTTCTTAACGCCTAAATGCTTTAGCTTCATAGCTAATTGATTAGCTAGAATATAATTAACATTTGGCATTTTAAGTAATTGGGGACATGAGATATAACCATTACTACAAAAACCAGAGGCTAATTCAGCATGAGGACTTTCAGGGTCGCCATCGTGGAACCAACAAGCATCAGAAATTTCAAACCAATGCAGAATTTCTTCTTGAGACAACTTTCTTTCTCTAGAATAATTCAGAGGATAATTTTTAAGATCTTGAAGATCAATCATATTATTCCTCGTCCATTGCTTTTTGTATCTCAGCTATAATGTCTTCTGCAGCTTCTGCCCTTGTTTTCCCATATTTCTCTGCTTTAATAATCGCGCTTCCTACAACTAAATGAGTAGAACCATTCTTAATCGCCTCATAAGGCGTAGTAATTCTTTTCTGGTCAACATTCTTGGCAGCCCATTTTGGTTTTATCCCAGGAGTGACAATAAGCATTTTGGGATCAAGATCTCTTCTAAGCACAGGAGCTTCCCGAGCTGAAGCCACTATCCCATCAACTCCCCCCTCTTGAGCAAGAAAAGCATAATGCCTAACCCTATCAACAACTTCGCCAGAAATATCTAATTCCTCGTTGAGTATTTTGTCGTTAATACTCGTTAAGACGCTAACCGCCAAAACTTTAGGTCTGCTAGAGCCATTCATTTCTTTTGCAATATTTACTGCTTCAGTTGCATATTTGATCATTTCAAGCCCGCCATCACTATGAATAGTAATCATGCTAACTCCTCTCATGACAGCCCCTATCACAAACCCCTCTACGGTACGAGGAATATCTTTCCATTTCCAGTCAAGCCAAATATTTATCTTTCTTTTCTTCAGCTCGTCTAAAATCCAGGGAACCATCAATCCTGAATAGTTTATTTTAACAAAACCGACTTTTCCTTCCAGCTCATCAAGTATAGATAATAACTCTTCTCCTGTTTGCAACGTCACTCGTCCGACAGATTCTTTTTTTAATAATTCTTTTATTTTTTCTAGATCTGGGTCCAGTGCAAGTATCAGCCTATTTTTTATTTCTTTTTTACCTCTCATTTTTCTTTCACCTACTTCTTTCTATATTTACTTTTCAAATTACTTTTAGAAAACAAAAAAAAGGAACCTCCTTCCTTGTTGTCTTTCTGCTTTCTTGTTTGCTTATTATACAAAAATAATCTAAAAAATCAAGGAAAAGCTCATCTTTCTAATAAAATGAGCTTTTTATTTTTCTTTTCTTTTTTCTCTTTCTCCTATTCTTCTCTTTTCTACCACAGATTTCTTTCTTCCTGCATACTTCCAGTATTTTTTACACTTGTTACATTTACGTAATTTACTTTCTGGGTCTAAAACTAACAGGGACTTACAATCTGGGCAGAACAACTTTTTTGTTTGTCCCGATATTTCAATATTGTTCCTTTTCTGTTTCAATTTACAGCACCTCTTTTATTTTTTTAAAAAAACTAACAAATATTTACAAAAAAAGAAAACTCTTTGTTTCCTTTTTGCGGGTCCGCCAGGATTCGAACCTGGAACCAACGGTTTTGGAGACCGCTATTCTGCCAATTGAAATACGGACCCTAGAGTATTAAATTTTATTATCCTGTATAAATACTACAAGAATTAATCAAATAATGCAACTAAAAACAAACTCCCAAAAGAGAGTTTATTCTATTAAGCTATTATTTTAATGCTAGATCTTATTTTTTAGTTTCTTTATGCGCAGTATGCTTTCTGCATCTCTTGCAGAATTTTTTCAACTCTAATTTTTCCTCTTTTAATCCTTTTGATTTATGAGGATGATAATTGATTTCTTTGCAATCTGTGCACTGAAGCTTTACAAAATCTTTTTTCTTTTTTTTGGCCATATGAGCCGAGAACGAGATTCGAACTCGTGGCCTTTCCCTTACCATGGGAGTGCTCTACCAGCTGAGCTATCTCGGCAAAATGTGGGCAGGGAGGGATTCGAACCCCCGTAGGCCAGAGGCCGCGAGTTTTACAGACTCGTGCGTTTGACCGCTCCGCCACCTACCCATTTAAAAACATTTCCTATATTAACATAAAAAACTACTTAGTCAATAACTTAAATTCCAACTTTTTTATAATCTCATCTTTATTTTTAAATACTTTATAAGCGTTATAAAGCATTAATTACCTTCTTATTTCAATAACTTTTTCTAGTTCTGGGCCACAAGCACTAATAACAATTCTTTCTTCTGAAGTTTTTTTAATGGCATAATAAGTTTTTTCAGAACTACCATGTTTCGGATCATAAGGAATACTATTTATAAAAGTAGGAGCTAATAAAGGGGATAAATCTAAACAAGCATCTTCTGTTTTTTGACCAATCTTTTCTTCTTCTTTTTCCTTTTCTTCTCCAAAAACAAAAGAAGGTTCTGTAAGATTATATTTCCCTATGAATAAATTATCAATATCAAGAGTACAACCACCATTAGTACTACCATTACTAATACGCCATCCTGGATTCAAAAATGAATGTGGCATACTACTAAGGTCCAACCCACCCCATGATAAATATTCTACATTGTTTGAATTTGGCACATTAGTAGTAAGTTCATCAGTAATTAAGATTAAACCATTCTCATCTTTAATTGTATAATTCACAACATCATCAGAAAAACGAAGCTGTAAAACTAAATCATCATTAAGATATGATGTTGGAATACCTAATTTGTCTGTGTTACTCTGACTACCACCATTCTTACTATATAAACTAAACCATAAATGGTTAGTATCATCTACATCTACTGTTCTATGCCAAAGTCTGATCCAAACTGCATTATCGCAACTTATTAATCTTGTATCTTTATCATCTGAAAAACCTATCCATGACCAATCCCAATTACCATAATTCCAAGCTGAAAAAACACCATTTATCGTCAATATCCTTCCACCATCAACATCTACTGTTTTATGTATACGTTCATGGTAGTTACTACCTCTATTATAATTCTGCCAATCGCCACGATTATCGCTTATCCAATCATCAAAATAAACAGGGAATGTATCGCTACTACTACTATCACAACTTGCATCACTATTACCATAGTACATATACAGAGTGGTTTCATTCCATTTGTTATTTACCCATACCATAGCATAATCACCGTCTACTTTGCGCTCAATCCAATACGGGATTAATTCATCGCTGGAACTATTGGTAAAACGCAAGTCAGAAAAATCATCATTGCAATTTCCTTCACAGGTTACATCACCACCGCTAGATTTTGAAACGTTAATTAAGGTCTGGTAACCTTCAATATTATTACTAACAGTTATTTCTTTACGATATTGCCAGTTAGAATTATACCAATAGCCCTGGTCTCCATTGTTTATTTCATTACCGTTCTCACAGATTACAGCACAACCCGAAGTAGCTGTGCCTAGCATTCTTAAATTTTCATCTATCTCTGTTGGAAATAACCCTTTATTGTCAACTAAATACTGGAAAACAGCATCAAGAATAGCTTTAATATCTGCTTGACGTTGCGTATTTCTAGTTTGAGCAAATTGACGAACGGGATTAATAGCAATAATAACTATTGTCGCTAAAATAGTAATAATAGCTATTATAAGAAGAGTTTCAATAAGAGTAAATGCATCTTTTCTATTAATTAGCCTCTTCATTTTAAATATTAATACCTTTCTTTATATAAGATTAGTTATGGGCAAAAAAGACCAAAAACTACGATTTTATAAATTTATAAATTCAATCACTTTATTGCCCTATTTTATTTAGATCGACACTATTTATAATTTATATTAACGTAAAAATACTATATTAATAAAAAATAAGTTTTTCCCTCTTATCTTTCCACTCTTTTATCTTTTTATGATTACCTGACAATAAAACTTTAGGAACTTTCCATTTTTCTCCGTTTCGAGGTTCAAAAATTTCCGGCCTAGTATATTGAGGATATTCGATAAAACCTCTTCCTCCCCTACCTCTCCTAGAAGGAATTCTTTCTTTTAATAAACCCGGCTTTCCCAAAACCCCTGGGATTAAACGAGAAACTGTTTCGACAACAATCATGGCTGGCAACTCGCCTCCCATTAAAACAAACTCTCCTATTGAAATCACCTCATCGGCAACTTTCTTTTCTATCCTTGCATCTACTCCTTCATATCTTCCGCAAATCATTATTAATTGATCAAGTTTAGAAAAACTATGAGCCATTTTTTGATTAAACTTCTTTCCTCTTGGAGAAAAAAGAATAACTTTACTCCTTTTCTTTTTTTTAATACTCTTTACCGCCTTATAAATTGGCTCTACTTTCATTACCATGCCAAAGCCTCCGCCAAAAGGTCTGTCATCAACAGTTTTGTGTTTATCTTTGGTATAATCTCTTAAATTATGAATGCCAATATCAATTAACCTTTTTTCTAAGGCTTTATTGATAAGAGATTCTTTAAAATAAGAATCAAAAATATCAGGAAAAATTGTAATTATATCAAAATTAATCATATAAAAACTAAAAACCGTGCTTACTAAAATATAATAGCACGGTTTTTTAATTTCTTTAAGTCTCTACGAGAGATTTAGAGCTTTAAATCATCTAAATCTTCATCGCTTCTTCTTTTTGAGTCTGTGTCAGGCTTAGGCGGCCTAGTAGAACCTTCTGGTTCTTCAATCTTTAAATTCACGCGAGCGTGAGCTTTAAGACCAACAATTCTAACCAAGCCTCTAATAGCTCTAGCTGTTGAACCCTGGCGGCCAATAATTTGACCCATGTCTTCGGGATTTACTTTTAAAGTAAGTAAAACACCCATTTCATCAACTTTTCTGTCGATTTTAACATCTTCTGGGTGATCAACTAAAGCCTTAACAATATACTCAAGAAATGCTTTATCGTTTACTTCAGTCATGTTTTTTCCGTCTGATAATTTTTCTTTCTCTTCTTAGTAGCCCGACCTTTCTCCCCGAAAACGGCGATTTCTTTGAAGCTACTATCAAATGTTATTTTACTCCTTTAGTCTTCATTGTCAAGCCACTACTTCAAAAGATTTTCGATAGTCTTGCGAGCCATCTCAGGTTCAACCTTTCCTCCTGTTTTTTTCATAAGCTGACCAATTAAAAATTGGATAGTATTTCTTTTTCCTTTACGATAGTCCTTCACCGAATTAGGATTTTCAGAAATAATTTCTTTAGCTAACACTTCGATTTCATTGCTTCCTTTGATCTGAACTAATCCTTTTTCTTCGATGATTTGAGAAGGATCTCCTCCCGTTTCAAACATTTCAATTAAAACTACTTTGCCTATCTTAGAAGACATCTCATTTTTATATCTTAATGTTATAAATTCGGCAAAGTTTTCAGGAGTGATTAAAAGATCTCTTACAGAAACCGATCTTTCTTTGAGTAGCGCTTGGAGGTCGGTTATAATATAATTTGCACAAATTCTATTTAATTTTTTTTCTTCTTTTTCTCCAACTTTTGATTTCATGTCAACTGCTTTTACCCAATCTTTTAATTCTGATGAAACCTTTTCAAAATACTCACCTAGTTCTTTGTTTCTAACAAAAGTTTCTATATCGTCATCCAATAAATTATATTCCTCCTTGAACCTCTTTCTTCTCTGCTGGGGCAACTCGTAGATTTCTGATTTTATTTTTTTAATACAATCTTGACTTACATGAAGAGGAGGCAAGTCAGGTTCGGGAAAATATTTATAATCATGAGCTTCTTCTTTCGTTCTTTGGCGTACGGTTTTTAATTCTTTTTGAGACCATCCTCTTGTTTCTTGGATGACAGCATCTCCTTTCTCTAAAATCTTTTTTTGCCTTTCAATTTCATAATTAATTCCTTGCTCAACTGATTTATAAGAATTCAGGTTTTTAATTTCAACCTTGGTCCCCATTTTGCCTCCTTTTCGCAAGGAAATATTTACCTCAATCCTCATTTGACCCTTTTCCATGTTTGCCAAAGAAACGCCTAAATATCTTAAGATAAGCTGCAATTCTTCGGCAAATTTCCTAGCCTCTTTTGCTGAGCGAACATCAGGCTCAGTAACAAGTTCCATTAAAGGAACCCCTGCCCTATTGAAATCAACCAATGAAGTTTCTTTTTCATCATCATGAATTAATCTCCCAGTATCTTCTTCTAAATGTATTCTTTCAATCCTTATTTTTTTGCTATCAATTTCTAAAAATCCTGATTGGCCAAGAGGGAGATGATATTGCGATATTTGATAACCTTTTGGTAAATCAGGATAAAAATAACTTTTCCTGTCAAATTTTGACTTTTCAGCAATTTTACAGTTAAGAGCCAAATTGGTTTTTATTGTTTTTTTAACTGCTTCCTTATTAATAACGGGTAATGTTCCCGGATGAGCCATGCATACGGGGCAAACATTAGTATTGGCTTTTTCTTCATCTGAATCATTCAAGCAAGAACAAAACATCTTTGTTTTGGTATTCAATTCAACGTGAATTTCTAGCCCTATAACTGGTTGGTACTTAGATTCGGTCATTATTCTGATTTTTAATTGCTTCTTCAATAATTTGAACTCCAGAACTGGTACCAACAATATCAGCTCCTGCCTCTACTACAGCTTTTAAATCACTAAATGTTTTAATGTTTCCAGATGCTTTTACTTTCAGACCGGAAGCTTCTTCTTTCATTAATTTTAAATGTCTTATTTTTTCTTCTAATTCTCTGTGCTCAAGAGGATCCTTTTCGGTAGCTGTTTTTACACATTCAGCTCCAGCTTCTTTTACAATCTGAGAAGCTTTCCTAACTTCTTCATCAGTAAGATAACCGGAACCAATTATTACTTTAGTAGGAGCTATTTTGCAAATTTCTCTTAAGTCTTGTAATACTTTTTCGTATTTTTCGTATTTTAAATCAACAATATTCATCACTATGTCTATATCATCTGCTCCATTTTGTTTTACCTCTTCACATATTTTAATTCTTTCTTCATGCGAACTAAGTCCCATAGGAGGATCAACTAAAACAACTAATTTAATATTTGTTCCTTCTAATTCTTCTTTTGCAAGGGTAACCCATTCTGGATTAATGCAAACCCCACGAAAATTATGATCCTTTGCCTCTTGGCAAGTTCTTATAATACCTTCTTCTGTGGCATTTTTTTTAATATTAGTATGATCAATAAAACTAGCAACTTGATTAATAGTCATGTTTTTTTATTTTTATAATTTAAAAAAATAACCTTTTTCCGAGTTTTCTATTAAACCATTCTAGCATAATTTATAAAATAAAAAAGCTCATCTACAAATCTTTTAAAAAAATATCGAATAAAGAATTGTGCAAAACTAATTACCCTTTAACATATAATTTTGTTATAATAATAACAATGAAAAAAGTAATCCTTGCTCTAATTTTAATATTAATTATAGGTTCTATTTTTAGATTATGGCAAATTAATAATATTCCTCCTGGAATTTATCCTGACGAGGCAATTAATGCTAATCAGGGATGGCAAGCCGCAGAATCAGGAAATTACCAGGTTTTCTACCCAGAAAACCATGGCAGAGAGGGGTTATTTATCAATCTTCTCGGTTTATCTTTTTCAATTTTCGGTATTAGTATTTTATCTTTTAAAATAGTTTCTATTCTTTTCGGCCTATTAACAATAATTGGAATATTTTTATTAACAAATGAAATATTTCAACCCATTGCTCCCGTAAAACAAAGGAGGTTTATAGCCCTCCTTTCATCTTTTCTTTTAGCTACTAGTTTCTGGCATATAAATTTTAGCAGGATTGGTTTCAGAGCCATTATGTTGCCATTTATTCTCACTTTTACTTTTTATTTTTTGTTCAAGGGACTAAGAAAGAAAAGTAAAATTAGTTTTATTTTAGCTGGAATTATGTATGGAATCGGTTTTCATACGTATATTTCGTTCAGATTGTCAGTTATTCTTTTGGCAATATTAATTTTTTTATGGATGTATGTTTATTTTAAAAAAAGAGAATTAAAAGAATTTTTTGTCTTTGGTCTTTATTTTATAATACCAACCATAATTTTTGCTCTCCCCCTTGGTGCTTATTTTCTTCAAAACCCAGAAGATTTCGTCAGTAGAACAACGCCAATATCAATTTTTGCACAAGAAAATTCAATAAAAGCATTTTTTGTAAGTTTGGTTGGGCACCTGTCAATGTTTAATATATATGGAGATCCTAATTGGCGTCATAATTTTGCCGCTTACCCCATGCTTCCTATCCCACTGGGAATAATGTTTTTAGTTGGTCTTGCTTTTTCTATTAAAAAAACACTAACTCTTATAAAAAATAAAAACTTGGTTTCGGCTAATAGTTTCTTGTTATTAATAATTTGGTTTTCCGTAATGCTTCTGCCTGGCATATTAACTTACGAAGGAATACCACACGCATTAAGAGTTATTGGAGTAATACCAGTAATATATATATTTATTTCTATTGGTTTCTGGCATATTTATAAAATAATTAGAAAGAGATTTAACAGAATAATACCAATTGCCTTGATTCTCCTTGTAATAATTTCTAGTGCTTCTTTTGAAATAAATAGGTATTTCTTTGATTGGGCAAAAAAAGAAGAGACAAAATCAGCTTTCAATCAAAGCTTTTTAGAAATTGGTAAATATTTAAATGCTTTACCAAAAGAAACTATAAAATACGTAATAAAGAACGACGGCGATCTTCCGACAGAAACGACTTTATTTATTCAAAAATGTGCTCAAAAAGAAAAACAAACAATTTATATTTCGCCCGAACAAATAAGTGAAATAAAAATAGGACAAGAAAAAACAATAATTATTTTAATGAGAAAAGATGATGATCTTCTAAATAATATAAAAAATCTTTTCCCTCAAGGAAAAGAAAAAAAAGAAAATAATATTTATACTTATACTCTTAATTAAAATATGTCAAATAAAATCACCTATATTATAGCAACCCTTCTCCTTGTTTTACTTTTTATAACTTGTATTTTGAGTATTAGAGAAGATACTTTAACTTTTGACGAAGTGGCTCATCTGCCTGCTGGTTATTCTTACTTAGTGAAGCAAGATTATAGAATGAACCCAGAACATCCACCGCTAGTTAAAGACCTTTCTGCTGTTCCTCTTTTATTCTTAGATATAAATTTCCCAGAAGAAAGTTCTTCCTGGCAAGAAGGTTCACAGGGAAGATGGTGGGTTCAATTTAATTTTGGTGACGAATTACTTTATTACTCCGGTAACAATGCCGACCAAATGGCTTTTTGGGGAAGAATTCCAATGATTCTTCTTTTAATCTTTTTCGGTGGCTTTTTATTTAAGTGGACCAGAGAACTTAGAGGAAATAAAATAGCTCTTTTAGTATTAACTCTTTTCTCTTTCTCGCCTACTTTTATTGCCCATGGAAGATTAGTAACAACTGATGTTGCCGCAGCATTAGGAGCAGTAATTTCAACTTATTATTACTTAAAATTTTTAAAAGAACCAAATAAAAAGAATATTATATTTGCTGGAATAGCTGTTGGAATTTCTTTGGTGCTTAAATTTTCCTTAATACTTCTCCTTCCTTTCTTAGCAGTTATAACTTTAGTTTTTGCATGGCTAAAAGCAAGAAAAGAGGAAAAACCGCTTTTTAATAATATTTTTAAATATGTAGGACTGGCAATAGCTGTTGCTCTAATTTCTGTAATTTTTGTTGTCTGGCCAATATATAAATTAAATATGATAAACTACCCTCCTGAATTACAACAACGAGAAGCAGCGATCTGGTTAGAAACAACAACTATCCCGGAACCATTAATTAATTTTAATTTATGGATGACAGAAAATCCCGTCACCAGACCAGTTTCTCAATATTTACTTGGATTGCTTATGGCAACCAACAGGACAGCTACTGGAAATACAACTTATTTCCTTGGCATAGTTTCTGCTGCTGGTTGGTGGTTTTATTTTCCTGTTATTTATTTAATAAAAGTACCGTTGGCATTTCATATTATTTTTATTTCTTCTATGTTAGCTTGCGCTTTATTAATCAAAAAGGGATTTCATCAAAGAATTAAAGACTGCATATGGGAACGTTTTACTGAATTCTCAATGGCAATATTCATTATAATATATCTTGTCACTTCAATTACTGGATCTCTAAATATTGGAGTAAGACATCTTCTTCCTATTTTCCCCTTTCTTTATATTCTATCTTCTATCGGAATAAGCGATTCCACAAATAAAACCAAAAAACCTTTGCTTAAAAAGGGTTTTGCTGCTTTCATTCTTTTATTGTTAGCTTGGTACGTTTCTTCTTCTATTATGATTTTTCCTCATTATTTAACTTTCTTTAATGAAATTGTTGGCGGACCTGAAGAAGGATATAAGTATGCTGTTGATTCAAATCTTGATTGGGGGCAAGACTTGAAAAGACTTAATAACTGGACAGAGAAAGAAAATATCAACAAAATATATTTAGATTATTTTGGCGGTGGTAAAGAAGAATATCATCTTGGAGATAAATTCGTAAGATGGGAGAATAGAATGTTACCAGAAGAATTCCCAAAAGGAAACTATCTAGCAATTTCAGCTAGCCAGCTTCAAGGAGGAAGAGGAACTCCTTCTCCAAGCTTTGACCAACCGGCTGATTTTTATGCATGGCTAAATAATTATGAACCCGTTGAGATAATTGGTCGTTCAATCTTTGTTTATTATATAGAATAAGATTACCTATAAAAAACCTGGTTCCCGAATCTAAGATCGACATATTCAAGAATATCTCTCTTTTCAAGAGAGATTTCTTCTTTTAAAACCAGGCTAAGATTTAAAACTTGTTGAGAGACATCTCCCTCTAAATTAAAATATATGTCCCATCCTTCTTCAGTTTTCACATTAAACCTTTGATAGTTCACGATCTCAACGAAAACAATTTTAATTCCCAGTTCATTTAATTCCCTGTAACTTGTTAAAATTTCATTCAATTTATTTTCTTCAATTAAACTTTCTCCAATTTCAACTTCTTCTTCGATTTCGCCACTTCTAATCAATAATAAATTATCATTATTTAATGTTTTTTCGAAAATAAATCCTTCGATATCTAGAAAAAAATAAATGTCATTTTGTTCAAAAACAGCTACCGGTTCTCTCTCTTTAACAAACAAAGTAAGGCTATCTGGATAAGCCTTACTAAAACTCACCGCTGCTATCTCAGGAAAATTGTTTAATATTTTTTCTTCTGTTTTTATTAAATCAATTAAAAAAATACTCTTTGTATTAAAAAATAAAATATTTCTAATCAATTTTTCATTAGATAAAAATATAATTTCATCGGAGTTAACCTTGTCATTACCTTCTACTCTAATTTCTTTAACTTCAAAAAAAGAACTAAAACAAAAAAAATAAAACAAAAATATTGAAATTATTATTCCTATAATAGAAAACCAAAGATAGCGATTTCTTAAGATTTTTTTTCTTTTTTTTATTTTACGAAGTCTTCTAAAATTATTCTTCATATTTATCTTATAGCCCTCTTTTCATTTTTCTTAATTTCTCTATGCCCCAATTTATCCAATACTGAGAAGAAAGAACAAAATCTTGAGTTTCTACATATTTTTTTCTTCGTCCTCCAAAACCTTTTTTAAACAAAGTTAAACCAGCCCAAGGATGATTTTTAGAATAATTTTCGGGAGCCACTCCCCAAAAATTATATAAACTATAATTTCTTTTTTTAGCTTCTTTAATCGCGTCCCATTGTAAAAGATAAGAAGCAGAAATATTAGAATGCTTTAAAGAAGAAGCACCGTGATGATAAAATCCTATACCCTGCCAATAAACAATTATTGCTGAAGCTAAAATTTCTTCCTTATACTTAATCAAGAATATTAAAATATTGTCATCCGCACTAAAAACAGAAAGCTCTTTATTTAAATATTCCAAAGAAAAGGGAGTGAATTTATGGCGCTCTGCTATTTTTCTATAAAGACCATCAAAAGTCGCGATATCTTCTTTTCTGCAACTTTTAATTATTTCAAGATTCTTATTTTTCTCTCCTTTTCTAATTAAATACCTAGTAGTCTTTCTCATATTCATAAGAATTTCTTTTTCAGGCAAAGAAATATCTAATTCCCAAGTTTCTTCGGGATGCATATGAATAGGAGCTTTTCTAAGCCCTAGCTCTTTGAAATAATTATTATTCTTCTCGTTTCTTTCCCATACCGGAGAAAATCTAATAAAAATTGCTTTTTCCTTTTCAGCAATTTTTTTAAGCTCAGATAAAATAATTGCCAAAATTTCTTTTTTTGAACTTTCTTTATCTTGTCTAATAGTGGGACCATGAGGAACAAAAAGAAATGTTCCTCTTTTAGCATTAATTTTTACAATCAAAGAAGCAACAATTAGTTCATTTTTTACATAAACACCTAAGCGCCAAATTTTATTACCTGATTCTTTTTGAAACTCTCCCCAATGCCAAGACTGAAGAAATGTTTTTTCTTTTACAAGAAGAAGAAATTCTTCCCATTCTTGTTTATTAGTTATTTCTTTGATTGTCATAATCCTTAAGAAACTTTATAATTTTTTTAGCTTCTTTTTTTGAAATATTAATATGGGTTGGCAGATTCAAAATCTTATCAGCCACTTTTTCCGCCTCCAAACAGGTTCCTTTAGAATATTTCATTTTTTCAGTATTGGTATCAGGAGGAACTATTGAACTTTTCCTCCATCCATCATTTAAAAGTATTCTTTCTTTTCTCGCTCTTTTAATTATCTCATTAGAATTATCTACAAAAACAGGAAAACGCATAAAAATAGACCCTTCATCGTTTTCAGTTATAAAAGAAAAACTTGTTTCTTTAAGATTTTCTTTGTAAAAATGAGCTATTTCTTTTCTGTGAGAATTGAATCTTTTTAATTTATTAAATTGATTTAATCCTAAAATTGAAAAAGCGTTAGGCATTCTTTTGGGAAAATATGGACTCATTATCCCTTCTTTTTTTTCATCTTTATAAACAGCTTTAGATAAAATTTTAATTTTCTGTAGTCCTCCTAGCAAGATCTTTCCCAAGAAAGGAATTCTATAAAAAGGCAAAATAAGATATCTTACTAAAATAGGATGAATTAGTTGCTGAAAAATCCAAAGCCTAGAAGGATAATCTAGTTTCTCTCTAATCTGATTTATTCTAGCTGCTAAAATATCGTTGTTTGTAACGGCCATCCCTCCAAAAACAGATGAAATAACCTTGTCTCTTCCAAAACTAAAAAAAGATGCATCGCCAAAGGTTCCACACAGCTTCCCCTTGTAACTGGTCCCGAGCGAATGAGCACAATCCTCAATTACAAATAATTTTTTTTCTTTTGCGATCTGCATGATTTCATCAATTTTAGCCGGATAACCAAATGTGTGCTGAATTACCACTACTTTAGACCGCAGAGTAATTTTTTTTCTTAGCTCTTCCGGATCAAGGTTTAAAGTTTTATCAATATCAACAAAAACAGGCCTAGCTCCTCTTGTTAAAATAGGAACTACCGCCGAACTACAAGTAAAACCCTGTAATAGAACTTCGTCTCCTTTTTTTACTCCAAAAGCATCAAGTATTGCTAAAAAAGAAGAGCGACCACTATTAAAAAGAAAAGAATGTTTTAACTTTAAATAGTCTTTAAATTTGCTCTCCAATTGATAATTAGTTTTTCCTTTTTTCCAATAAAAAGGATTAAAAATTACCCTTAGAGTTAACCAAAGATCATCTTTTTCGGTATTCGGCGACAAAGAGATAGAAATTACTTTTCTTGTCTTGCAATTTGAATTTGTAACACAAGGATTTGACATATTGATCGTATTATTGTTTTGTGATATAATAATAGCTAGAGGTGATGCTTTGAAAAAATATAAGGAAAAAGCAAAGAATTTTCTCGAAAAGCTAATAAAATGCCTTCTAGTTATACCCGGACTAATTCTTCTGATATTATTATTCCCAGAATCAGTTCCAGGAATAATAATAGGAATAGTCGGTGGCATTTTCACAGGAATAATAGCTTTCTTTGCCCTTTTAGTGGCAAAGGTCCCAACTAGCATAGCGCTAGGAATCGCAGGAGGAACAGTATTGGCAGTATTTCTATTTCATTACTTGCCAACTAGAAGAAAAGGGGGAAACGAAAAAGAAAATTCTTTACTAATATCTGAAAAATAAGAGGTTAAAATTAATATAACCTCTTCTTTTTATTTTATTCCCAGAAATTTTAATAACTTATAAGGTACTCTGCTTTCAAGAAGTATCACGTCCTCATTATTAGAAAAAACATTAATTTTATTTAAAATATCTTCGGCATTATTCAAAAATAACACATTCTTCTCTTCCATGCCAGAATTAATAGCTTCATTCTTAATATCTTCAAAAAATTCTTTTGTAGTAATTATGGCAAAATCACAAACTTGCCCTATTTTCTTTCCTATTCTTTGATGAGCTTGATTTGATCTTTTACCTAATTCAATTAAGCAAGGCATAACAATAATTTTCTTGCCTGACCATTTTTTAATATGATCCAAATGAGCCATTACCCCGTTAAAATTAGCAGAATAAGTGGCATCCAATAAATTAAGATTATTATTTCTAATAAACTTCATTGCTCCCGGCATTGGCTTTATTTCTCCACATGCTTCTGCTATTTCCCTTAAGCTAACTCCGAGTTTTTGAGCTGTTAAAATGGCCATTAGAATATCTTCGATCCAATACTCCCCAATTAAATTAATTCTGAAATAGACTGTTTTGCCATTGTCTTTCATAGAAAAAGAAATAAAATCCTTTTCTATTTTAATATCGCTAATATAATTTTCTTTATCTGCCAATATTTTGTCAATTTCTGTTTTTTCATAAAGCTCTCTGCAATAATTGTTTTCTCCATTAAAAACAGCAAAACCATTGTTGGGCAAACCGTCAATTAGCTCATATTTTGTTTTAATAATATTTTCAAAAGAGCCGAAGGTAGCCAAATGTTGCTCATTTAAGCCCGTTAATATTCCTATTTTTGGCTTTGCCATTCCGGCTAAAAGCTTAATTCCTCCTTTATTATAAGCTCCCATTTCGCAAACAAAAATTTGATGATCTGGCCTTAATTCATTTAAAATACAACGAGCAATCCCTACTTCAGAATTTTGATGTTTTTTAGTTTTCAAAACTTTAAATTTACGAGAAAGAATATAAGATAAAAATTCTTTTGTCGACGTCTTCCCATAACTGCCAGTTATCCCAATAACCAATAAATTATTAAATTTACTTCTCTTTTGAGTTGCCTTTTTAATAATAAGCTTG
This sequence comes from uncultured Candidatus Saccharibacteria bacterium, assembly GCA_964445905.1. Classification (GTDB taxonomy): domain Bacteria; phylum Patescibacteriota; class Minisyncoccia; order Minisyncoccales; family JAGGXC01; genus CAYUNN01. The sequence goes on from CAYUNN010000002.1 coordinate 23,342, forward strand.
CGCCATAGCATAGTAATTAATTCAAAGATAAACACCACACTAGAAAAGATAAAAGGAGCTAATAAATCTAAGACCAATAAGTATAAATAAAAATATGATTCTTTAAAAACAAAAACGGAAATAATTATTAATAATTCCAGTAATAACCCCGTCCCAAGAATAAGAATTGTTTTCTTTGTTAAAACAGGAACTTTTAAATCTTTTCTAAAAATATGCTTAAAAACAAAAACTGCTTCTAGAAAAATCACCAAGAATAAAAAATAAAGAAACAAATCAAAGCAAAGCAGTAAGCCAAAAATAAGTAAAATTTTAGCAAAAAGCAAATTATTAATTACGATCTTTTTGCCTTTATAGGTTTGGAAATGAGCTTTCAGTCTTCCGGGATGATACTCTTTAAGTTGCCAAAGCCAAGACCAAAAGAATAGTTTCTTGCAAAATACAACAGCCCAAAGAATTAAAAAAATTGATTTCATATTATTTAATAAAATCTAATATCTTTTCAGCTAAAAGTTTAGGATTTTCTAAGTAAGGAGTGTGTCCCACTCCCTTAAGCTTTATTATTTTCGATTCTTTTACTTTTTCATTAATTAAAAAAGCATCAGAGATAGGAGTAATTCTATCTTTATCTCCCCAAATAATTAAAGTTTTTGTTTTAATTTTAGAAAAAATGTTAGTTAAATCTTCACTCACAATATTTTTAAAGGTTTCTTTCATTGGTCCCTCGACATTCAGATAGTCTGTTTTTCTAATAATAAATTTATAAAATAATTTTCTTAGAAAGAAAAATCCCGGCAAAAATGAAAATTTCTTCAAAAAAGAAAAAACAGAGATAAATTTTTTTTCATTTCTTATCCCGGCTGACGAAACAAGAATCAAACCATTTAACTTGTCCTGATTAGCTAAGGCGAATTTAGTACCGATTCTTCCTCCAAAAGAATGACCTAGAAGAAAAAAAGGAGACCTGAGAACACCTTCTTGTTCTTTTTCTTTAACAAAATTTTCTACCCAGTTCAAATAATCATCCAAATTCCATGCCTTATTTATCTTCGTTTCCTCTTTAAAGCCGGGCAAGTCAGGAATTATTACTTTAACATTTTCTCTTTCAAGATTTTTTTTAACATCTAGCCATTTCTCTTTAGAACTTTGCCACCCATGAAGAATTAATATATATTTACTTCTTACCATTTAAATATTATTTTTATAATTTTAAAAAAGAAACTGAAAAAAATAAATGCAAAAATTTGCATTAAGTAAATATGAAGAAAAAATATATGTTTTTTAAAAAGCATTGGAAAATAATTTTTAATGCTTTTTAAGATTTATTTCTTTAAAACTAAGATATTTGTGCAAAGGCTCAGGAATAGAGATAGTTCCGTTCTCTTTCTGATAATTTTCTATTATGGCGATAATAATTCTGCCTATAGCAAAAGCTGTGCCGTTAAGAACATGAACAAAATTAAGCTCATTGTTTTTCGAAAAACGATAACGAATATTTAATCTTCTAGCTTGAAAATCAGTATCATTAAAAGTTGTATGAGTTTCCCTGTACCTTTTTTCGCTTGGCAGCCAAGCCTCTATATCGTAAGCAGCAGCAGCAGGAAAACCAAGATCCCCGGTACAAATATGAATTACCCTATAAGGAATCTTTAAAATCTGCATAAGTTCTTCCTGTAAGGAAAGCAAAAATTGATGCTCTTTTTCTGATTGTTCCGGCTGAATAAAACTAACCATTTCAATCTTGTCAAATTGGTGAACTCTAAAAATACCTTTAGTATCTTTACCGTAAGAACCTGCTTCTCTTCGAAAGCAGCTAGAATAACCTAAATACCTAAGAGGCAAATCTTTTTCTTTAAAAACTTCGTCAGTATGCATTGAAACTATAGACTGTTCAGCTGAACCTACTAAATAAAGATTGTCTTTTTCAAGAAAATATTTCTCCTGCTCATCTTTTTCTGATAGATGGCCAGTTCCTTCCATCATTTCTGACCTAATCATAACCGGAGGAATAATCGGGATGAAGGCTTTTTTAGTTAAGTAGTCAAAAGTAAAATTGATGAGAGAGAGCTGCAATAAAGCTGCTTCTTTTCTCAAATAACCAAATCGGGTACCAGAAACATTAGCTGCTCTCTTAACGTCTATCAAATCTAATTTCTCGGCAATTTCTAAATAACTCCTCGGCTCAAAACTAAAATTTGGTTTTCTGCCTACTTCTCTTAAAACCACGTTTTCCTTTTCATCTTTTCCCTGGGGAACATTGCTCAATGGCAAATTAGGAATCTTATTCATTATCTGCTTAAATTCTTTTTCGAGCTCATCAAATCTTTTCTGAATTCTTTCTTCTTTCTTTGCTATTTTTTGCATCTCAGAAATTAAATCTTTTTTTTTGTTCTTTATTTTTTCTCTAGCTATTTTTCGGCTCCCTTCATTTTTTTCCGCTCTTATATTTTCTAATAGTTGCAATTGATTTATCCTTTCCTCGTCTAATCTAAGAAGATAATTAATATCTATTTTAATTCCTTTTTTTTCACAACCCTTTTCTACTGTATCTAAATTGTTACGGATAAATTTAATGTCCAGCATAAACTATTTTTTAGGTTTCATTAAAGGGAAAAAAACAGCTTCCCTTAAACTATGAAAATTAGCCAGCAAAGCAACTAATCTATCAACGCCCATACCGAAGCCAGCCGTAGGAGGCATTCCGTGTTCTAATGCTTCCAAAAAATCTTCATCCATTCTTTGAGCTTCTTTAAATCCTTTTTTATACATTTCTTCCTGTTCGCTAAATCTTTTTCTTTGTTCAACCGGATCATTAAGTTCAGAAAAAGCATTAACAAGTTCCCAATTAGCTACAATAAGCTGAAAATTAGCCAGTTTTTTATCGTTCTTTTTAAATGATTTTGCTAAAGGGAAAAAACCAGCAGGATAATGAACTAAAAAGGTAGGTTGCCAAATTTTAGGCCTACAAGTTTTCTTATATATCTTATCAATTATCTCAGTCTTATCTTCTCCTTTTTCTAATTTAACACCAATTTTTTTTGCCTCTTCCTTGAGAGCGTCTATATGAATTTCATTAATATCTATCCCTGTTTCTTTTTTTATAAGGTGAGAGAATTCAATTCTTTGCCATGGAGGAGAAAAGTCAATTTCTTTACCTTCATATTCTAATTTAAGAGAACCATTAACTTTCTTAACCAAATACTTAAACATCTTTTCGGTAAAAACCATTAAATCTTTGTAATCAGCATAAGCCCAGTAAAATTCAAGCATGGTAAAGTCTGGATTATGAGACCTGTCAATTCCTTCATTGCGAAAACATTTACCAATTTCATAAACTTTTTCAAACCCACCGATTATCAATCTTTTTAAATAAAGTTCGAGAGAAATTCTCAGATAAAGATCCAAATCCATAGCGTTTAGATGGGTTCTAAATGGCTCTGCTTTAGCCCCTCCATAATTTAAAGTCAGTATTGGAGTTTCGACTTCCAAAAAATCATTCTTTTCCAGAAAATACCTGATTTCTTTTATAACCTCCGACCTAGTTTTAAATTTATCCTTAGCCTCTTGGTTAAATATTAAATCGAGATGTCTTTTTCTAAATCTTTCTTCAACATCTTTCAATCCGTGCCATTTTTCCGGAAGAGAAAGTAAAGACTTGGCCAATATTTTAAAATTCCTAACTTCTATTGTTTTTTCACCTGTTCTTGTTTTAAATAAAATCCCGGAAACCTCGATAAAATCTCCTACGTCAAAATTATCTATAAAAAACTGATAAAGATTTGGTCCAAGCTTGTCTTTCTTTAAATAGGCTTGAATTTTTCCGCTTTCATCACTGAAATGAGTAAAAGTTGATCCACCATGACTTCGAATAGAAAAAATCCTGCCCGCTAAAACAATTTGGTTCTTTTCTTTGTTTAATTTAGTAAAACTGCTCAAAGCTTCTTTGATCAAATGAGTCCTTTTTGTTTTTTCAGGATAAGGATCTATTCCCAATCTTCTAACTTTTTCCAGTTTTTCTTTTCTATTTTTTCTAATTTTTGACATTCCCATATATATTTTAATTTTACTTCATTTAAATTGCGAGGTCAAAGGTTAAAAGAAACAGCTCCAAAAGGAGCCGATTCTTAATACATTAAGATAATTATATATTTTAACTAAACCGTATTAAATTATTCAACTTACTCTTCTTTGATTTTTCTTCTTAGGTCTTGCAAGATATCTGCGGCAACATCTTTTCCTCCTAGTCCAAAAGCTAATCCACCAGCAATTACAAGGAAGGCAACAAATCCAATGAACAGAGTCATAAACATAGTCTGAGCAATTCCAAGCTGAATTAAGATAGCCAGAATAGCAAAAACCCAAATAGAATATTTAACAATTTTCTCTATAAAATGACTGTACTTTATTCTCATTCCTTCGGCGCTAGCTCTAATAATTTTTGGCAAGTACTCAGAAGCAATAACCGCTACAACAAAAATAGCTGCAGCAACAATAAGATTTGGCAACCACATTACTATTTCTCCCATAAAAACAGCGAACTCTTTTAATCCTAATATCTCAACAGCTGCTTTTAAGAAAACAACGAAGAGAACCCACTTTACAATTGAACCAATAAATCCTGATGGATCTAGTTTCCATTTAGCTTTAGCTAAAGCTTCTTTCCATGCCCCTTTTTCAAAAAGTTTATCGAACTTAATTCTCTTCAATATTTCAGTAACAATCTTTCCAATCGCTATAGAAATAAACCAACCAACAATAATCACGATGAGAGCACCAATTAAACCAGGAATAAAAGACAAAAAACTTTGCCACATATTTTGTAAACTTTCAATTGTAATTGTAATCCAGTTTTCAACTATCATTTTTTTCAATTTTTTTAATTTAATTTAAAGACCGCCCGACCTTTAGCAAGCAGACAATACTCTGCTAATTGATTACTACATTTTAACAAAAAAAGAGAGAAAACGATTGTGGATAACTAAATATAAAAAGATCTCAAAAAGGTCTTTGGTGGACCGAAGGAGCCTCGAACTCCTAACCTCCGGTATGCAAAACCGGTGCTCTGCCAAATTGAGCTATCGGCCCAAACAAGTGGGCGTGGAAGGAATCGAACCTTCGACCTCTTCTTTATCAGAGAAGCGCTCTAGCCACTGAGCCACACGCCCTCATATCTATTTTAATAAAAAAATAAAAACCGTCAAAGGTTTTTTAAAAAGAGTGGAAAAGTTTAGCATATTTGAGTCGCTTTGGAAATCGATCTTTAAGGTGTTCGATTAATACCTTACAATTAAAGTTCGAATTCGCAACTTTAATTGTAGTCAACACTTTTAAAATTAAATTGGTCCATCCTCAGGTTCTCCTAAGGATACCTTGTTACGACTTAGTCCTAATCACTAACCCTACCTTCGGCCCACGCAAAGTGGGACTTCGGGTATTGCTAGCTTTTCTGACTTGACGGGCGGTGAGTACAAGACCCAGGAACACATTCACCGCCACATGGCTGATTGGCAGTTACTAGCGATTCCAGCTTCATGAGGTCGGGTTTCAGACCTCAATCCGAACTAAGGCCGACTTTAAGGGATTAGCTCCGCCTTATCGGCTTAGCAACCCATTGTATCGACCATTGTATCACGTGTGCAGCCCAAGGCATCAAAGGGCCATGCTGATTTGGCGTCATCCCCGCCTTCCTCCCGATTGTCTCGGGCAGTTTCCTATGACAGATTAAACATAGGATAGGGGTTGCGCAGGTTTGCCCATTTAAGGGAGCAGCTCAAGCCACCTGCTGACGACAACCATGCAGCACCTGGACTAGTGTCCTTGTAGGTGGGTCTGATTTTCATCAGACTTTCACTAGTCTGTCAAGCCTTGGTAAGGTTCCTCGCTTATCGTCGAATTAAGCCACGTGATCCACCGCTTGTGTGGGTCCCCGTCTATTCCTTTGAGTTTTAACGTTGCCGTCGTAGTTCCCAGGCGGAACACTTAACGCGTTAGCTTCGCCACTGCAAGGGTCGACACTTACAATAGCTAGTGTTCATCGTTTGCGGCGTGGACTACGAGGGTATCTAATCCTCTTCGCTACCCACGCTTTCGTCTCTCAGCGTCAGGATTGTCCCAGCTGAATGCCTTCGCTTTTGGTGTTCCCGACGATATCAACGGATTTCACCCCTACACCGTCAGTTCCAACAGCCCCTGACATCCTCTAGCTAAGAAGTATTTCTAGCATTCCCAAAGTTAAGCCTCGGGTATTTAACCAGAAACTTTCTTAACCGCCTACAGACTCTTTACGCCCAGTGAATCCGGATAACGCTTGGGGCACTCGTATTACCGCCTCTGCTGGCACGAGTTTAGAGGCCCCTTATTCCTAAGGTACCGTCAATTTCACAAAGTGAAACTTCTTCCCCTAGAAAAGTTCTTTACACCTTTCGGCTTCCTCGAACACGCGACGTCGCTCCGTCAGGCTTTCGCCCATTGCGGAAGATTCTCGACTGCTGCCTCCCGTAGGAGTATAGCCCGTGTCTCAGTGCTATTGTTGGGGGCCGTGCTCTCACACCCCCTACCCGTCATAGCCTTGGTAAGCCATTACCTTACCAACAAGCTGATAGGACGCAG
>CAYUNN010000003.1:0-167880 GCA_964445905.1 uncultured Candidatus Saccharibacteria bacterium
AATTTTTTCTGATATGCTGGACCTATCCGGGGTATTTTTTTAATTGGAGTAGACAATTCCATTAAACTAATATTAAATCATTAAATTTTATAATCAACAAAAGCTCCCGAATTTAATGCTAGGAACTTATGAATAGTTATTTAATTTTTGTGCCCTCGAGAGGAGTCGAACCTCTATTGGAGGCTCCGCAAGCCACTGTTTTATCCATTAAACTACGAGGGCGAAAAGCGGAGGGGGTGGGATTCGAACCCACGGTAGGAGTGATCCTACAGCAGTTTTCAAGACTGCCCCATTCGTCCACTCTGGCACCCCTCCCAGAAAATCTGAGAGTTAATTCTTTTGGAGATTATCATATTTTATCATAATACGCAATGTTATTTATTAGCAAAAAGTATGATTTTGATCCTTTTTTATTATTTAGAAAGTTATTATTAGTTATTAATTTATTCCATCCTCTATTTTATCATGATAATATAATAGAAAGATAAAAGATAGGAGAAAAGGTCAAATTCCGTGATAAAATTAAGAATCGTGAATAATCTTTTTTATTAATAATTTTCTTTGTGCTAAAATAAGCTAATGAGAATTATTGCAAATATTTTTTCCAAGGTTAAATCTAAAAAATATTTATCAATTATTATTGCTTTAGCCTTTCTTTTGGTAGCAATTTTCTCCCTCCCTTTTTTAGGGGAATATTTTAAAAAAGAAACTAAGCAGGATATTGATTCTGAAAAATTCGTTCCGACTGGAGAAGACATAAAGAATTTTTATTTATATTTAGATCTACCTTCTATTAGTGGGAAATTTATGAGGTTTGACGAAGTTGAATCAGAGATACATGTTATTTATTTTAATAAAGAAACCAGGAAAGTTTCTGTTCAAACTTTTAAGGTAGACCAAGATACTATTTTTTCAAAATTAATTTCAAAACCTCGTCAACCTAATCTTTTTTCTGAAAAAGAACTTCAGGGAATTAAACAAGAGACTCCGGTAACTGTTTTTTATCTTTTGGCAGAGAACGAGAATCAATTAGCTAGATTAATTCAAGTAGAAGATTCTTTCTAGTTATTATGAAAAGCTCAAAGCAAAAATTTATTCTAATTATCTCTGGCGCTTTATTGCTTATTGGATTTTTATTTTTTATTCCACAGAAATCTTATGCTGTTAATTTTACTGCAGGATGGTATGAAGATCACGGTGGCGTTCAAGATAATTATTGCGATTCTGGTTATTGGCGTGGTACTGGTGAAGTAAAAGATTATTCAGGAGATCCTCTCTTAGCGGATGAAATTAAAATTAGAGCTATTTGGTATGAAGAGGGCGCGGAAACAGGAAATGTTATTTACAATGAGACCTTTGAAAACCTTGCCACTTCCACTTTTGAAAGTGAATGTATAGAGATAAAAGATAACGATGGCGCTATGGTTTTAGAAATTACAGCTATTAAGAGTGGTTTTCATACTATGAAGGCAGCCAATAATTTTAGACCAAGTGGTTCACCTCTTAACCGGAGTACCTGGAGCAAGACTCTTCATTTGGCTCCGCTTAGCGTAGAAGACGCAAATATAGTTTATCTTTTTCCTGAAGATAATCAGTGGATCTCTGGAGACGAAGGGTACGATGAGATGATTTTATCTGTGAATAAAGCGCCACGGCCTGAAAATATTAAAGAGATAGAGGTGGAATTTACACACATTCCGACCGGGCATAAATTTTATGTTGATGTTGATATTCCCGGAGGAGAAATTGACGAAGGAGAAGTTTCTTTTCCTAGGCCAGATTTTGCTGGGGAGCTTGGAGAAGAACAATCCCAAGGCCAGTATTCTTGGAGAGTTAGAGCAATGACCACTAACGGTTTTATTTTTTATAATGAAAACGAAAGCAGCTCTTTTTATTATGATTCTATTGAGCCATTCTCTGATAGTTATAGAGTTTATGTTCTGCGTTCAGGAAAAGAACAAGCGCCATATTTGTACGCAACTTTTAAAGACGAGCCCGTTCCTTCAAGCGGCATGTGCAAAGTCGAAATTTATTTTAGAGGACACGGTGAAACTGATTATGAATTAGTAAGAACTTGCACAGGTTCAGGAGGAGTAAGTCTTTACTACTGTAGTTGGACAGGAACTTATAAAGAATATACGCAATCAGAAACACACAGAGGATATTTTATTGGCTATGATTGTGCGGGAAATAAAAAACAAACTCCGGTAAGTTCTTATACTATAAGACAATTAAGTCCTTCTAGATTATATATCCGTAGCTATGTTGATATGGATCGTCCTGATGGCAATGTAGGATGGTCTGATCAAGTATGGGGAGTTCCTTTTGACGTAATTGAAGTAATATCTGATAGTGATCCGCCTGATGTTCCTGCTACTGGGACATATCAAACTAGTGAAACATTTACTTCTTATGATCAGTATAGGATTGCTCTAGAAGCTACTACTAGCTATAATGGAAGGCCTTTTTCTTTTTGGTTTAGGACGCCGAGATCGGGTACTTCCTGGGCTTGTTATAGCAACTTACCAGAATATTCTCTAACAGTTAGACTTCCTTATACTTATCGTCGCTATATGAGTTTTGGAACTAGTCGCTTGATAATTAATGGTAGATGGTATGCCAATCAGGGTTCAATGTCTAGTGAATTAAAGAATTATCTTGATAATATAACAACAAGAATAGAGCAAACAGGAGGAACCCCTGAAAACATAATAGATAGTTATGTCAAAGGAGGAGAATTAACTATTAAGAATAAATCGGAGGAAATGAATGATGTTATTTTAAAATTTCATAACTCTGAAGATAGCATTTTAGAATTTTACAGTATTTATTCTTTTCGTCCGCCCTTTGGATCATTTTGTAGTATGATTTCTGATCAGCAATGCCAGGCGTCTCTCCCTTATAATTGTGGATTTATTTATCCTAGATATTCAATTAGAAGAACAGTCCGAGTTGAAGGCTGGATGGGTTCAATTCCCCTGGAAGGAGTAAGTATTGTTGGTTCTGGAGGCATGGAAAGCGGGGTAACATCAGCAGCAGGATATTATGATTTTTCTAGCTATGATAGCCCTTCTAGTTTTACTGGAAGTCTTCAGGCGCCAGAAATCATTATTGATAGCGAAGGCAATGAAATGGAATTTGGTTATTGGTCAGGCTGTAGCTCTGTTTCTGCTGATGGTCTTACTTGTAATATAGAGTATAGTTCTTCAAATCCAGGAGTATGGTACGATGATATTTCTATCACAATTCAGGCTAATTATACATCAGAAGGAGGTCCTCCCGCTGTTAATTGTGGAACAGAAGTTGGGGATGGCCAATGTGTTCCGAATAGTCCTCCTTGGTATTGCGAAGAAGGTGTCCTTAGGCCTTTTTGTCTAAATTGTGGTTGTCCATCATATCAAACTTGTATCGATGATGGTGATTATGGCTTTTGTTGGCCGCATTATAATCTTTCTGTTAGCTCTGATCCCATTGATAATATCAATATTAGTGGCATAGACCCAGATGATCCAGGCGAAGATTATGGTGGCTTTACCGACTATGAGTTAGAAATTGTATCTCCTCCTTATGGACCTTCTGTTATAGAACTTACTGCTCCAGAATCTCATACTGGCAACGATGGTCTTTTTTACACTTTTAAAGAATGGGAAGGTTGCAATACTACAACAGATTTTATTTGTGAAATAGTTATGGATGAGCATAAAAATGTAGTTGCCCATTACATATCTGGGCCTAATGCGCCCACTGATCTTTCTTTAGGATGGTTTGACTGTTCCGTTAAAGGATTGTCTGTCCCTGTTTTTGGGTGGGACTATGAGCATTCAGGCGGTATCTCTCACTCTTCTTCTGAAATTATAATTTATGGCGAAGAGGAACTTTTGTATACTTGTTCTGGCTGCACTAGTTATATTCCTCCTTATAGTTGGATAGAGCAGAATTTACCCTTTGGGCAAAATCTTTATTCTTGGAAAGCAAGAGTACAGGATGAAGTTGGTAATTGGTCGGAATGGTCAGAAGAAAGATCATTTAGAACCAGAAATCATGCTCATCCATGGGTTAGTTTTAATTGGGAACCAATAAGACCGGTTGTTAATCAAGTTACCCAGTTTTGTTCTGTTGAAGAAGGTGGGGTTTGTGAAATTGAACCTAATTTGAGCTGGAGTGAGTGTTTTAGTAATAATTGCAATTGGACATGGGCATTTCCAGATGGGTACTCTTGCGTAGAGCCAGGTGCTTGCTTCTTGCTACAAAATCCTTTAATTAAATTTTCTGAACCTAAAGACGATGATGGAGTTAAGTTAAGAATTTGCGATCCATCGTTGTCAGAATCAGACGGTGAAGGTGAAGACTATAAGTGTTGTCATTTTTCCGAAGAAATTAATGTTGCTTTGCCTTTGCCTGAATGGAAAGAAGTCCCTCCTCTCTAAAAATTATATTTTATAATTATAATTACGGTAAGTGTTAGCTGTTAAGGAGTTAAGTAATTTTCTAAAACTATGTTAAAATTTAAAAAAGAAGAAAAAAAGCAGAATGAATGCTTAAAAGGATTTACCTTGGTAGAATTGTTAGTGGTTTTGCTGGTCATTGGTTTGGTTTCATCTATTGTTTTGATTAGCTATAGAGGAAGTCAAAGGAAACTTGCTCTTACAAGATCGGCTTACCAGCTAGCTCAAGATATAAGAAGAGTTCAAGGCATGGCAATGGCAGCTCAAGAATTTGAAGGTAATGTGCCGCAGGGTTACGGAATATCCATTAATTTAACTGGGCCAGGTGGTAATAATAAACAGTATGCTTTATTTGCTGATTTTGGAGTTGGTGAAACAGTAATAGAAACTTTAGAATTTGAAAAAGGAATTGAGATTAAACAAATAAGGTTGACAGAATCACCTAATCCGCCAGCGCTAAGATTCAAAATGACTTTTTTCCCACCAGACCCATTAGTAGAAATTGTTCGCGTGCTTCCTCTTGTCGGCGGCGATCCTACGCTTGGAAACGAGGCTTCGATTACTTTAAGATATAAGGATGATGGTCCAGAAAAAACGATTAATGTTAATAAGGCTGGTTTAATTGAAATTCAACCTTAAGATTTAAACAATGAATAAATCAGAGAAAAAAAATAAAGAACAAAATAATTCCTCAGCTGGTTTTACTCTCTTAGAAGCTATTTTTTGCTTGTTTGTTTTGACAGTAACTGTTTTCAGTAGCTTTGCTTTAATTGAACAAACTGTAAGAGGAACGCACTTAAATCAGTCAAGATTAGCTGCTTATTATCTTGCCCAAGGAGAAGTTGAAAACATTAAAAATATTAGAGACAACAACTATCTTAATAACGAAACATGGAATAACGGAATAGACTCACAGAGCCCGGAACCGATTCCTGGTTTTAGTGAATTTAAAAGAGAAATAAATATTAATGCGACAGGCGAAGATTTACTAGAAATAGAAGTTATTATTAGATGGAATGAAAGAGGAAAAGATTACGAAGTGGAAGTTATAAATCACTTATACAATTGGTATAAATAGCAATGAATAAATCAGAGAAAAAAAATAAAGAACAAAATAATTCCTCAGCTGGTTTTACTCTGGTGGAGATAATGACATCAATGACTATTTTTATTGTACTAGTTGCTATTTTCGGAAACTTTTTTTCTCAAGCCATCAAAGTACAAAGAAGATCTCTAGCTTCTTATGAAATAGTTAATACTGCTTCATATAATTTAGAGTATATGAGCCGAGCTATAAGGATGGCGAAAAAAGATCTTGAGGGAGGCTGCATTGAACAAAATTATAATTATGAAAATATTTATGATGGCGGGGAACCGGTTGGTTTAAAATTCATGAATTACGATGGAACCTGTCGAAAGTTTTTCTTAGCAGGCGGACGATTATTTGAAGAAAAAAATGGAGAACTTCCTCTTCCCTTAACCCCCATTGATTTGACAGTCGATTCTTTTATAGCTGATAGGGATGGTTCGCAATGGGGACAAGAAGATCCAATTCAGCCAAAAGTTCTTTTAATCTTAGAAATAGAAGGATTTAAATTTCAAACTATAATTTCTCAAAGAAACTTAAATGTTCAATATTGATTTTAAAAAAGAAAAAGGAATGTCACTTTTGTATATAGTTTTTATCACTACCATTCTTTTAGCCATTGCTTCTGGAATCAGTTCAATTTTGGTTTATCAGGTAAAAATAATGAGTGGAATAGGCCATTCGGTGGTTGCTTTTTATGCGGCTGATTCAGGGATAGAAAGAGTTTTAATGGACTGGAATAGTCCGCCGGAAGAGGAAATAGAAGAAACTTTATCCAACCTTGCTACTTATAAAGTCTCTGTATTTATATCAGGAGATGGAGGTTGTGAGGCAGATAATTACTGTATAAGATCAGTAGGCACTTACAAGGATACAAAAAGAGCGATAGAAATCAGTTATTAATTTTGGTTGACACTTAATTAAAAATAAAAAAGATAAGCTTTTTGGCTTATCTTTTTTCAGTTGTTTTTTTATCTTTAGTAGGGCAGGAATGGAATGTCTCTGCCTATTTTGCCTTTGAATCGTTCAATTGATATAAATGGCTCAAGTTTCTTCGCCCTTTCAAGAGTTTCAAATTTAATCTCTATTTTCTGTGACTTTACCGAGGGAACTTCCTTGAAAGAGATTAGTCCTCCTCTTTTAAGAAATTCTTGCCAAAAAATAAAAATAATAATTATAATTACAAAAATAAAAATTAATTTTAGAATAGCTTGTTCTTTTTCTTTTTCTTTAAAATCAATTGCCATAACGCTTAAAATAATTATTGATTATAAGAATATACTTTCATTTTTAGTTTAAACGTAAATAATCTTCCTCCTTCCCCAGAAGAAAAATCAATACTTTCTATTCTTATTAATCTGGCTGATTTTTCTAATGATACAAGAAAGTTATTAAGAGCAGAATAAGAGCCAATAAGATCAATGCTAATAGTTGTTTCTTGAACAGTAGGAGATTTTTCGAGAGAAGAAGGGGAGCCGGAAGATATTCCTCCTAAAATTAAACCTGATTCAGAAGAAGTTTTTTGAAGATAATTGAATAAAGAAGGGAGAAAAGAGCCACTTGGCAAGGCAGATTCAATTCTAGAGATTTCTTCTCCGCGTTCTTCTAATTCACTTTTGGTTTTATCAAGATTTGATAAATATTCTTTTTTTCCTTCAATTTCAACTTCTTTTCTTGTAATTTCTGCCTGGACTTCTTGTAATTTTTGAAAACTTGGCCATAAAAGAAAAAAAACTATAATTACAGTAATTAAACAAAAAGCAACAGCGGTAAGCGATGTGCGGTTACTAAGATCAATATGGCTTTTGTTTCTATTCATTTTAAAGTTAGTTATTGTTTAGAAATAAAAAAATCTGGTTCAAAAGAAAGAGATAGCTCGAAATCAATTTTCCCCTCTTCGTTTATTGAGAAACTATCTAGGCTAACCTTTTCTATAACTGGTTCATCTTCTAGGATAAAAATTTGTTGTCCTAAAGTTTCAAAATTTTGAGTTTTTCCAGAAATATCAAGAACTCCTCTTTCTGAATTTAGACTAAAATTAGAAAACCAAACTTGGGGATGAGTTATTCTTTGGGTAAATTCAAAAATTTTCGAAGATTGTAATTGGTTATCGAGAAGAAAAGAAAATTCGTTGATTTTATTTTTCAACAAGGTAATTTCTTCTTCAAGCTCTTTTTTTTCAGTAGTCATCATTTCATCTAATTTAGTCTCTAGGTCTGATTTTTCTTCGTGAGCTTTTTGCAAGAAAACATTTGTCATGAGATAGCCGAGAATAGAAAAAATTAAAAAGAAAACAGCAGAATAAAATGCAAACATAACCTTTTTTGATTGTTTTGGTCTTCCTCTTAAGTCTACTTCTACCATATTTTTATTTTAACATAGTTTGTCTTTAGAATACACTCTATTTATTGATACAAGTTATTGATACAAGGATTTTAAAAAGCTTACATGTTTATTATAACACGATTTATTTTAGAAGTATACTTTTTTGTTAAAATAAATATCTAAAGCTTTTTACGATTAGAAATAATTAGAGATAACAAGTCACAGATTTTATTGGCTTGGTATTTCTTGATATTAATATTAGCGGAGGAGGCGGGACTCGAACCCACAGACGGCTTTTTACACCGTCAGAGATTAGCAATCTCCTGCAATACCATTATGCGACTCCTCCTTTTAATTTGTAAATTACCAGTTTTTTTCTTTGAAGTCAATCTCAATTCCTCTAGCAACAGCTATTCCCCAAACCTCTTTTGTTCCATTCTCCTTTAAGGTTTTAGCTGCTTTTTTCATGGGCAAACCCTCTTTATATAGACCAGTAACGAGAAATACTTTTTTATCTTTAATTTCTTTTTTTTGTTCAGTTAAAAAATAATTACCTCTATTATTTTTTTTAAGACAGTTAATTGAAGGAATTTGGAGAGAAAAAGAAAGATTCTTTGCTATTTCATTATTTGGATTATATCCTATTTTCTTCCTTTTCTTTTTATTAATAGGAAGAGGAATTATTACCTTGTCTTTAAAAAAATTTTCCTCTTTTTCTAATAATAAAAAATGGTCTATAATTAAATTAGATAAAGGATAAGCTAAATCTTTAATATATGGTTTGTTTCTGAAATGATTGATTAACTTTTTGACTAATGTTTTTTGATAGGAGAGAGGAAAGTATAATCCATCTAAATAATGAGATTGACAATCTTTGCACTTGCCATCTTTTAATATAATTTTTGGTTTACGACAGAGACAGAATATATTTTCTGAAATTTCTAAACAGGCCTTACAGTCCGAGCAAAGATATTCTCCTTCTCTATCGCAGCTAAGACAAAATTTTGGAAAGAATATGTCAAGAAGGGTTTCTTTTATATTGTTCATTTTTATTTCTAATTTTACTTTTGTTTATTTTAATTAAAATAGTATAATAAAATCAATGATTAAACTTCCGTTTAGCAAAGCAATTAAAAAAACGATTGTCGGGATTGATATCGGAGTTTCCCTGATTAAACTAGTAGAAATTTCTAGAAGAAGAGGCAAAATTGAGCTTAATAATTACGGACACATATCGGCTTCTGCTATTTATCAAAAACCTTTTCAATCTTTTGAAGAAGGTAGTTTTATGGTTTCTTCGCCCGACGTTTCAAAGATTATTAAGTCAATATTAAAAGAAACAGGGATTAAAACAAAAGAAGCTGTTTTTACTATTCCTGATTTCTCTACTTTTTCTACTAGTTTTGATTTACCTCAAATGACTGAAAATGAATTTCAAAGTGCCATTGAATTTGAGGCTAGGCGTCATATTCCTATTCCTGTCTCCGAAGTTTCTCTTGATCATTTTATAACAGATGGTCAGCCCGGGAGAAAAGGAGATGGCATGAAAGTTTTGCTTATCGCTGTTCCCAATGAAATAATTGATCAGTATAAAAAAATTTCTGAAGAATCAGGACTAGAGCTCAAGTTTTTAGAAGCGGAAGCTTTTAGTTTGACCAGGGCCTTAGCAAAGGATTATAAAGACCCTATCTGTCTTCTAGATTCTGGAGCACAAAGTACAACAATTAATATTGTGGATAAAGGTAGGTTAAAGATGAGTTTTAGTTCAGATATTGCTGGTAATAATTTTACTCATGCAATTAAAAATTCATTGTCTACAGATTTTCAAAAAGCAGAATTTTTTAAAAAAAAGCATGGGCTTAATTCGGAAGAAGTAAAAGGAAGTTTGCTCCCTTTGGTTAATTTGATTATAATAGAAGTAGAAAAGATTTTTAAAGATTACTATAAATCAGAACAAAAAGAGATTAAGAAAATAATTTTGTCTGGTGGTTCTTCTGGTCTTCCGGGACTGAAAGAGTATATCAGTTCTCATTTTAAAAAAGATATAGAAATGGCCAATCCTTTTTTTAATTTTTCTTATCCTAAAGTATTAGAAGAGGAATTGAAAAGAATTGGTCCTTCGTTTTCCGTTGCTGTAGGAGCAGCCTTAAGAAATTTAGAGTAATTTTTATTCTTAAATTAATTTTATGGTAGAAATAATTCCCAAAAAAGAAGTAAAAAAAAGAAGGGTTCACAAAATAATTTTTGCCTTTTCTTTTTTAATTCTGATGATTGTTGTGAGCTCTTATTTCATTATATTTTTTATTGGAAGAGAGAGAGAAGAAGAAAGAGATATTTTAAAAGAAAAAATTTTTCAGCAAGATGTTAAAGAAATAAACACTTTAAAGGCAAAACTTACTCGGTATCAAACAAAAATTAATGATTTCAAGTTTTTGGTTGAAGATCATCGATATCCAACTCAATTCTTCCTTTTTTTAGAGAAAAATACTCATACTTCAGTGAATTGGAGCAGCATGGTTTTGAATATAGGAAATCGTAAACTTAATTTAAAAGGAGAAGCTGTTGATTTTACAGCGATAATAGAGCAGCTTCTTATTCTTCAGAGAGCAGATGGTGTAAGTGACGTGCAGTTGGCAAATATGAATATTTTAAAAGAAAAACAAGAAGGGGAGACAGAAGGAATTGAATTTGAATTAAATATTACTTTGAAGTCCGAAGTTTTTTCTAATTAGCTTAACATGAAAAATTCTTTATATATTTTTAGTATTATATTTGTTGCCGGAGCAGTAATTGCTGGCTTTTTTCTGGTTTTGCCTAGATATAGGGATTTTGTTACTGCCAATGCTGAAATAGAAATGATTGAAGAAAGAATTCGAGAAAGAGACAATTATTTGCAGGATCTAAAAACTATAGATAAAAAATTAAACGATTATCAAAATGAATTGAAATTAATTGACGCAGCTCTTTATAGCGATCCCTGGCTTCCTCATCTATATAATTACTTTATTGATTTATCCATTAAGAGGGGGATAATTTTAAATGATATTAAGGGTAATGTTTTGGCAAAGGAAACCGGTTCAAATTTTAGAAGAATATCATTGTCTATTGAAGGTAGTGGGGATTATAGTTCCTTTAAAAATTTTTTAACTAGCATTGAAAATTCATCAAGAATTTTTGATGTTAATAACATAAATCTCAGAATCGCCGATGATTTTAATTTGGCTTTTTCAATAAATCTAACAACTAGATCTTATTAGAGAACATGAAAATTAATTTTTCAAATAAAAAATACCAAAAATACCTTATTATTGTTTTTACATTTTTAATTATTATTATAGGATTTGTTTTTTACTATGATCTGATCGTTGAAAAGCTTGATATAAGACCGGATATTTCTTTGCCTCCCGAGCTTTTTCCTGAAATTAGAATTGATTTTCAGGTTTTTAACTTTCCCATTCTTCGGAAATTAGAACCATTCCCCGATCTTCCTTCTTATCCAGAAGATATTAAAATTGGCAGGCAGAATCCTTTTGCTAGATAAAAAACATGATCAATCTAACTCAACAATTAGTTAAGAAAGGAACAATTAGCAAGAAGGAAGCTGGTTTAATAGAGGAAAAAATAAAAACCTCTGGCAAAAGAGAAGAAGAAATTTTATTGGCGGAAAATATTGTTCCTGAAGATGTTTTGTTTAATTTAAAAAGTGAAAAACTTAAAATTCCTATAAAGGAACCCTCTTTGACTGATATTTCTGCTAATGTTTTGAGTTTTATTCCAGAGGATTCCGCTAAGTTTTACAACATGGTTCCTTTGGAAAAAATAGGGGAAATTCTAGAAGTTGGAATGGTTTACCCCGAAGACTTGAAATCCAGGGAGGCTCTGAAATTTTTATCCCGCAGACAAAAAATATCCTATAGGATATTTTTGATTACTCCCGGTTTTCACGATAAAGTTTTAAAAAAGTATAGAACTTTACGAAAAGAGGTAGGTCAGGCGTTAGAAGAATTAGAGACAGAGATTGAAACAGAAAAAGAAAAGAAAGGCAGAGTTACTCAGGAAGAAGTTGAAAGATTGGTAGAAGAAGCTCCTATCTCTAAAATAGTGGCAGTTATGTTGAGACATGCGGTAGACGGAAAGGCCTCTGATATTCATATTGAGCCTACTAGAGAAAAATTAAGAGTCAGATTTAGGCTAGATGGAGTGTTGCATTCCTCAATATTTTTACCTCCAAGGATTCACCCGGCAGTTATTGCTAGGATTAAAATTATTTCAAAACTTAAACTCGATGAAACAAGAGTTCCTCAGGACGGAAGATTTTCTACTCAGGTCGGAGAAAGCATAATTGATTTTAGGGTTTCTACGCTTCCCACTAGTCTTGGCGAAAAAGTAGCCATCCGTGTTCTAGATCCGGATGTAGGCATGAAAACTTTCAAAGACCTAGGACTAGAAGGTAAAAATGCTAAAATAGTAGAAGAAGGAATTAGCAAACCTTTTGGATCTATTTTAGTCACTGGACCTACTGGATCTGGTAAAACTACTACTCTTTATGCAATTATTCAAACTCTGAACAAAGAAGGAGTAAATATTATTACTCTTGAGGATCCCATAGAGTATTATCTATCTGGAATTAATCAGTCTCAGATGAGGCCTGAGATTGGCTATACTTTTGCTAACGGCTTGAGACATGTTTTAAGACAAGATCCAGATATTATTATGGTTGGAGAGATTAGAGACCAAGAAACTGCTTCTCTGTCTGTTCATGCTTCTTTGACGGGCCATATTGTTTTATCTACTTTGCACACTAACAATGCAACAGGGGTTATTCCAAGATTGGTTGATTTGGGAATAGAAAGTTATTTGGTTGGACCAACATTGAATGTGGCAATAGCTCAAAGATTGGTAAGGAAGCTTTGTCCTCATTGCAGAAAAAAAGTGGAAGTCAAAGGTGAAATCGAAAAGATGATTTTAAAAGAGATTGAAAAGATGCCTCCAGACATTAAAAAAGAAAGGAAGATAAAAGAAAAGCCACCCTTTTACGTCTACGCTCCTCAGGGCTGTAAAAAATGCAGGAATCAAGGTTACAGTGGCAGAGTAGCGGTTTTCGAAGCTTTAAAGATGACAGAAAAATTGGCAGAAATAATATCTACCGACTTTTCAGAGTCAGCAATTATTAAAGAAGCAAAGCGTCAGGGCATGATAACAATGAGACAAGACGGGATTATAAAGGCCTTTACTGGGTTGACTTCCATGGAAGAAATTTTAAGAGTTACAGCTGAAGCTTAAAATTAAATTAATCATTAATAATATGAATAAAGTTCTTCTAGTTGAAGACGAGCCATACTTAACTGACGTTTACAATACTAAACTTGAAAAATCTGGTTTCAAGATTAAGCTGGTTAATGATGGCAATAAAGTTATAGAGGCTTTGGAAGAATTTAAACCAGACATTTTACTTTTAGACATAGTTTTACCAAACGTAGACGGTTGGGAAGTTTTAAAAAAAATCGAAAAAAAAGAAGAATTTAAGAAACTGCCAATAATTATCCTTTCTAATCTCGGTCAAAAACAGGAAGTAATGAAGGGATTAAATCTTGGAGCTACTAAATATTTAATTAAAGCTCACTATACTCCGACAGAAATAGTAGCAGAGATAAAAAAAATATTAAACAAAGATGAATAAAGATTATAAAACGCAATTAGACGATCTGTTATTTTGGGCAATTAAGTCTCAGGCTTCGGATCTTCATATCTCAACAGGGCACCCCCCGGTCTTAAGAATATCAGGAGCCCTTTCTCCTTTAATTGAAAAAAAGGAATTAACCCCTGAAGATACAAAAGGAATAGCTTTTTCTTTTATAAACGAAAAACAAAAAGAGATTCTTTTGAGAGAAAAAGAAGTTGATTTTTCATATAATTTCGAAGATAAGTCAAGGTTTAGGGTTAATGTTTTTTTCCAAAAAGATGGGATTAGTGTTGCTTTAAGGCTTATACCTCAAAAAATTCCTACATTAGAAGAGTTAAGTCTTCCCACTAGCCTTAGAAAATTTACCAAGCCTAATCAGGGTTTTGTTTTGATGACGGGTCCAAGCAGCCATGGCAAATCTACTACCCTGGCTAGCTTATTAGAAGAAATAAATGAAAATAGAGCCGATCACATAATTACCATTGAAGATCCTATCGAATATACTTTTACAGACAAAAAGTGCATTATTGATCAGAGAGAAGTTCATCAACACACCCATAGTTTTCCTAAAGCTTTAAGGTCTGCTTTTAGGCAAGATCCAGACGTAATTATGGTGGGTGAAATGAGAGATCCTGAAACTATTGCTACCGCCATTACTGCTGCTGAAACCGGTCATTTAGTTTTTGCTACTCTCCATACTAATTCTGCTTCACAGACTATTCATAGAATTGTAGATAGCTTTCCTTCGGCCCAGCAAAATCAAGTCAGATCTCAATTATCTAGTTCGCTTCTTGGAGTAATTTCTCAAAGATTGATTCCTAGATTGAGAGGAGGGCTTATTCCTGCTTGTGAAATAATGATTGCAAATCCTGCGGTATCAAGCTTAATCAGAGACGGCAAGATTCATGAATTACCCTTAGTGATTGAAACTTCTGCTGACGAAGGAATGATTTCTTTAAATAGATCCTTAGCGGGACTCATTAAAAAAGGAGAAATTTCTATAAAGAGTGCTTTAAATTATTCAACAAGCCCAACAGAGTTAAGGGCTTTAACCAGAAGCTAATATGAGATTTAATTATCAAGCTAGAAGTAAAAACGGAAGAGTTAGGACGGGGGTAGTAGAAGCTTCTTCTAAAGAAAGCGCGGTTACTTTATTGCAAAGGCACGATCTTTATGTCACTCAGCTAGAAGAAGAAGAAAAGAAACCTCTTTACGCCAAAGATATTGGAATTGGTGGTGACGCTGGGCTAAAGGAAACAGTTGCTTTTTCTCGTCAGCTTTCAATTATGTTTCAATCAAAAGTGCCTCTTATTGAGGCCCTGGCGACCCTGGCGGAACAACAGGAAAAACCAAAATTTAAAGAAAAGCTTACGAAAATATCAGAAAGCATTGAGGGAGGAATTTCTTTTTCCCAGTCTTTATCAGAATACCCAAAAATATTTGATGATTTTTACGTTAACATGGTTAAAGCTGGAGAAGCTTCTGGTAAGCTATCTGAATCTTTAAATTATTTAGCTGATCATCTAGAAAAAGAATATGAGCTTAGATCAAAAGTAAAAGGAGCAATGATGTATCCTGCTTTAATTATTGTTATGATGGTCGGAATCCTTTTTTTAATGGCTTTTTTTGTTATTCCCCAACTTACCGGCATGCTTTTGCAGACTGGGCAGGAGCTTCCCATTATAACTAGAATTATTATTGCCGGGACTGATTTCTTGAGAAGCATTCCAGGAATTATCGTTACGTTAATAATTTTTGGAGGGGGAGCCGTTTTATTTCAATTATCAAGATCGGGAGAAGGAAAAAAAAGAAGAGATAAGATAATTCTTAAGATACCTGCTTTAAACACTTTTGTTAAGCAAGTATATGTGGCTCGATTGGCGGAGAATTTATCAACTCTTATTGCTGGAGGACTGCCCATTGCCAAGGCGTTAGAAATCAGCGGATCAGTAATCGGCAATCATGTCTACGAGACAGCTATTTCTGAAACTACCAGCGGAGTAAAAAAAGGAGAAAGAATTTCTACTGGGTTGAAACTGTATCCCGAGCTTTTTCCTCCAATGTTTACTACTATGGTTTTAGTGGGAGAAAAAACAGGTACCCTTGATAGCACTTTAATGAATATAGTTAGATTCTACAAAGCAGAAGTGGAAAGAAGCCTAGAATCGCTTTTACGTATTATAGAGCCCCTTTTAATTGTTATTCTTGGTGGAGGGGTAGGAATATTGATAGCTTCGATTCTTTTACCTCTTTACTCTACGATAACAGCTATATAATTTTAGTTTTCCACAATATTTTTTACAAAAAAGTGATATTATGTATATAATACATAAAAGGTTGAAAGAAGATTTTTATTAAAAAATAAAAGGTCGAGAACAAAGAACAGTAAAATAAATGGTAGAATTAAACTATGATTAAAATAAATAAACAAAAAGGTTTTACCTTGATTGAATTATTGGTAGTTATTGCAATTATTGGTATTTTAGCTTCCATTGTCTTGGTTTCCTTGGGCGGAGCAAGAGAAAAAGCAAGAAATGCAAAAAGAGAGTCTGATATTAGGCAAATAAGTTTGGCCATGGAGATGGCATATGATGATTCTCAGGCGTATCCTACAATAGAAGCGCAAGCAGGAGGCGGACGGATAGACAGTGTAGACACTACTTCTGACTATTTGAATCCCTGGCCTACTGATCCGGGAGGGGGAAGCGGAAGTTGCAATGACATTGCTGGATTAGAATATTGTGGTTATGATAATAGTGGCGACACTAGCTTGTATTGTGTTTATGCTGAATTAGAAGGGGAAGGGGGAGGATATTTTATTGCCAGCCAGAGAGGAACTGCGCATTTGACTGCTACGCCTACTAGTGCTTGTCAGTAATATGGTCTATCTTAGTTAGAAATTGTTTCATTTCTTGGTTTACCTCGTCTTTTAGACGAGGTTTCCTTTTCTAAAAATAATATGGCTATATAAAAATATTTGTTTCTTTTCTCAGGTTAAGATAAAATAAAAAAGAGAAGTGATTTATTATTTTATTTTTGATTACTAAAGAAAAATAATATTTAAGAAAGAATGACTATTGTTTTTAATTTCCTATTTTTTTTATTAGGATTGACTATCGGTTCTTTTTTAAATTGTTTTATATATAGATTAGATAAAAAAGAAAGTCCCCTAAAGGGGCGTTCTTTTTGTCCTCATTGCAAACATAAGCTTGAAAAAGAAGATTTAGTTCCCGTTCTAAGCTTTTTATTACTTGGCGGAAAATGCAGATATTGTTCTAGAAAAATATCATGGCAATATCCTTTATTGGAATTGTTTTTTGGTTTTTTGTTTGTTTTTCTTTTTAACTACAAACTGTCTGTTCTTAGTTTTGCAAATATAATTGATTTTGTTTATCTTGTTGTTATTTTTTGTTTTTTTGCAATCATTTTTGTTTATGATTTAAAAGAGCTGTTGATTTTAGATAAAATTGTTTATCCGGCAATAGCTTTTGTTTTTTTATATAATTTATCAGATATTAATGTTCTACTTCGAAGTCATTTGCCTTCTGCTTTGGGAATAACTTTTTTATTTTTGGCAATATTTTTAATTTCTCGCGGGAAATGGTTGGGTTTCGGCGATGTTAAGCTTGTTTTCTTTCTTGGTCTTTTTCTTGGTTTTCCTCAAACACTGGTAGCGTTCTTTCTTTCTTTCTTTTCCGGTGCTATAATAGGGTTAATACTGATCCTTTCAAAGAAGAAAAAATTAAAATCAGAAATTCCCTTTGCTCCTTTTTTAATAATTGGTTCTTTTGTTGCTTTTTTCTGGGGAATTCAAATTTTAGACTGGTATATTTCTTTAATCCTTTATTAATAGTCGTAAATCCCTTATAATTGACATAATGAATATTATAGAAGAAAATGTTAGTGAAAGAGTGATCTTCTTCGTTGCAATCGTTGCGATTATTAGCTTGATTGCTCTCGGAATCCATTTTTACCTTGGAGAAAGAGGGGTTAAGATTGACCTAGAACCAGAAGATAAAATTGAAAATAATAATAGTTACGAAAACAATGGATGGAAGCTTCCAGAAGATCCTAATGACAATGAAGTGATACCAGGTTCAGGAGAGCCTCCGGTAGCCAAGATTGACTGCCAGCCGGGACCGGATTGCTACCCTCAAACTGAATGTATGGCTTACCGTGGTTGTAATTTCGTTCTTGTTAATGATTCATTTGATCTTGACGATGACGTTATTTTATATGAATGGCAGGTTAGAAAAGAAGAAGAGGATTTTTTTAGAAGCGAAGTTTCTTGCCAGGTTTCCGTTGACGGAAAATGCGATTATACCGTTCAGCCCTTTTTGCCCCTAGGGAATTATATTGTAAAGCTTTATGCAGAAGATAGGGCAGGTAATTTTAATAGCACAACTGAATCGTTTTCAATATTAAGAGAGGTTAGGGCTGGCTTTGAATGTAGTTTGGTGGGAGGAGATAATCCAAGTGATTATTTTTCTTGCGACAAATTAACGTTTTCGGAAAAAAAGACTATTTATTTCAAATATGATCTTCCTAGTCCTCATGAAAATTCTCAATCTTCAGAAGGAGCAGAAATAGATATTTCCAAGTCTTTATGGCAATCTGAAAGCGAAGAATGGTCAGCAATAGGGCACCCAGTTGTTTCAAGGGAAGCAGAGAAGGGAGAATCTATTCTATTAACTATCGTAGACAACAATAACAGAAAAAATTCTGTTTCCCATATAATAGGGAAAAGAAATGTTCCTGTTTGGGGAAGCAAATAAAAATAAAATAAAATAAAAAAAACATGTTTTTTTTCAGAAAAAAGAAACCTAAAGAAAATGAATCTGAAAAAAGTAAACTTAAAAAAAGAGCGTTTACTTTAATAGAAATTATTATAGTTGTTTTTGTAATTTTAACTCTTTCCATAATAGTTATTTTTAATTATGAATGGGGAGGGTATCAGATTACTCTCAACCAATCTGCTGAAAGATTAACTCAAGATATTAGGCAGCTTCAATCATTTGCTCAGTCTTACGAGGAGTTGGAAGGAGGAATAGTTCCTGAAGGGGGTTATGGAATAATTTTTAAAATAAATCCGCCAGATTCTAGATATTTTTATACTTTATTTGGAGACATGAATAGCAATGGACGCTTTGACGAAGAAGACGTGATTGTAAAAAGAGTAAATTTTGAGAAAGGAATCGTGCTTGAAGGATATGAGCCTGGTGGATCAAGGGGGGCTAACCTAAATATTGTTTTTCAATTTCCTAATTCATCTGTTTCTATAATAGAAGAATTTCCGCCAAGCGGCATTGATTCGCACACATCAGCTTCAATTTCTTTGCGTAGCCAAAAAACAAACGACATCGTATCAGTTTATATAAATCAATTGGGCATGGTCGAGATTCGTAAATGAGAAGAAGGATCTACAGAAAACCGAAGATCAAAATCTAAATTTTATGAAAAATAAAGGTTTTACTTTAATTGAGTTTTCAATATCGTTTTTGATTGTGTCAGTAGGGATAATGGCCACTTTTTCTGTTCTTCAAAGTGTGGCTCGTTATTCTTCTATTGATCATTCAAGAGTACAAGCGGCTTATTTAGCCGAGGAAGGAATGGAAGTTATTAGAAATATGAGAGATAATCATTTTTTAAATCCGAGAGGAGATTTTCCCGTTGGAAAAGGAACGTCAACCTTGTTAGATGCAAGAAGCATGAAATTTCCTGATGATGAAAATTGCACTGGCCCAGAAGGAGACTACGAATTTCTTTCCTTGCCAGAACCATCTGATCCTTCAGCAAATAATGTTTATATATGTACTTACCGTCCTCGCGATGCACGACAATGGCGAAGAGAAATATCTGTCGAACATTTTGGAATGGCTGCTCCTTCTACGGGTATGGGAGTGTCTGTTAAAGTAACCTGGATTGAAAAGGGGTCGGTTCAAGAATTAAATCTTTATCAAAATTTCTTTAATTGGTATGAGTATTATGACTTTTAAAATAAATAGCAAAAAAGGATTTACTCTCGTAGAAGTAATGACAGTAGTTGCTGTTTCTTCAATTCTTTTTGCTATAATCTCAGGTTTATTTTCGTTTGCGATAAAAAACCAAAGAGAAATTTTAAATCGCCAGAGAACAATGAATCAGATAAGCTACGTGGCAGATCGTATAGCAATGGAATTAAGGGATGCTAAAATACCGCCAGACGGTTTTTGCGTTCCTTCGGGTGTAAGTTATTCAATGAGAGACCAAGAACCAGGAAATCTTGGCGGAAATATAGTTTTTTATAGCCGAGAGAATAAATGTCTTTGGATTTTTTTAGATGAAACAAAAAAACAAATATTTTTACAGGAAATGACTGTATTTCCTCATCCAGAACCAGTTCCTCTTTCTTCCGGTAATTTAGAAATTAGAAATTTTAGAATATCATTATTAAATCCAAACACTGACGGATCTACTGATGGTCAGGCCAGAATTTCTTTTCTTATTGAAGTGTTAGAGCCCTCAAAAGTAATAATTACCAAAACTGTTTCTCAGAGAAATTTAAATATTATTAATCCGTAAAATGTTTAATTATTTAAAACAACAAAAAGGAATCTCAATTTTTTTAGGCTTGTTGGTTGTTACTGTTTTTTTGGTTATTGGAGCAGGACTTGCAACTACTTTAAATGTTCAGAGAGAAACGACAAGAGATGTTTTAGCAGGAATTCAATCTAGGGCTCTTTCAGAATCTGGCGCAGAACATGTTTTGCTTGAAGGATTAAAAAATAATCAACAATATTTTTATCTTGAACGAGGGCGATTAGATGGTATTACAGATGCAGAGTTTAAGGGGACATTTGAAGCAGGATTTTATGGATTTAAAATCCCAGATAGCAGCAAAGAAGTTTATGCTTATTCGATTGGTTCTTTTGAGGATAGTCGTGTTAAAAGATTTTTAGAGACTGGAGATGTTTTTGTTGGAATTATTCCGCATGAGACAAGTTGTGCTGCTTGGGCCTCTGAAATACTTTCTTCTGAAAGTGAAAGGTTTTACCCTGTTTCGATAGGAACAGATAATGATGGTTTAAATTTAAAATTTTGGACGTATCATCCGTCGCTTCATTGTAGTGAAAAAGATGGTAGCATATACACAGTTATGTATTCAAGACTAGAAAGATGTCCTGAATATGGCAATAACTATGCAGACTGGGCTTTTTGTAGAATGTACAGGATATTGCCGCCTTTTCCTCCGGATCCAGATCCAGATCCAGACCCAGAACCAGGTCCGCCAATACCTTGATTAAAAAAAGGTTTTTATAAATATAGATTATGGAAAAAAAGATGGCAAAACAGCGCATTGATGCGCTAAAAAAGGTGATTAGACGTCACCGCTATTTATATCATGTTCAGGACAAACAGGAAATTTCTCAAGAAGCCCTTGATTCTTTAAAGCATGAGCTGTATCAGCTAGAGCAGGAATATCCCGATTTGATTACTTCTGATTCTCCTACTCAAAGAATTGGCGGAAAGCCTTTGGATAAGTTTAGAAAAGTAGAACATTCTTTGCCAATGCTTTCTATCGAAGATATTTTTTCGGAAGAAGAACTTTATAATTGGGAGAAATATATAAAGAAGCTGGTTTTGTCTGATAAGCTTGATTATTTTTGCGAATTGAAAATTGACGGTTTTGCTGTCACCTTGATTTATGAAAATGGTATTTTTATTCGGGGCGCTACTAGAGGCAACGGCAAAATAGGAGAAGATGTTACCGAAAACCTTAAAACTATTGAAAGTATTCCTTTGAAAATATTTTTTCATAACGATCTTGGTTCTGAACATAAAGAGATAGAGAGTAATTTAAAAAAAATTATTGAAAAAGGAAGATTGGAAATAAGAGGAGAAGTTTATATGGACAAGAAAGATTTTGAAGAAATAAACAGAAAAAGAGAAGAAGAAGGAAAAGAAACTTACGCTAATCCTAGAAATTTGGCAGCAGGTTCTATTAGACAATTAAATCCTAGATTAGCCGCATCTCGCCCCTTGCGGTTTCTTGCTTACGATCTTGTTACTGATTTAGGACAGAGAGAACATTCTCAAGAACATGAAATATTACCTGCTCTTGGTTTCAAGGTTGACGCAGGAAAAAAATCTAAAGATTTGGAAGGGATCATAGGTTTTTGGAGAAAAATTGCTAAAAAAAGGAACACCCTTCCTTTTCAGGTAGATGGAATAGTTGTAAATATTAATAACAATTCTTTGTTTGAAAAATTAGGAGTGGCTGGTAAGAGCCCTCGGGGGATAAGAGCTCTTAAATTTGCTTCTCAGCAAGCTACTACTAAAATTTTAGATATTAAAGTTCAAATTGGCAGAACAGGAAAAATTACACCAATTGCTTTCCTTGAACCTGTAAAAATTGGAGGGACGACAATCACTCGAGCTACTTTGCATAACCAAGAGCAAATTAAAAGATTAGAAGTTAAAAAGGGAGACACTGTAATTATTGAGAGAGCAGGAGATGTTATACCCGCCGTAGTCCAAGCTTTGAAAGACTTGAGATTGGGGCAAGAAAAAAAATTTATAATGCCTAAAAAGTGTCCTGCTTGCAAAACAGAACTAATCAGAACGAAAGGAGAAGTAGATTGGCGTTGTTCTAATTCTGATTGCCCGTCTAGAAAAAGAGAATTTCTTAATCATTTTGTTTCAAGAAAAGGATTTGACATAAAAGGACTTGGTTCTCAAATTATTAATCAGCTGACCGACGAAAACCTTATATCTCAGCCCGCTGATATCTTTACTTTGACTAAAGGAGATTTGATTCCGTTAGAAAGATTCGCTGAAAAATCAGCGGAAAATTTAATTTCTGCTATAAAAAATAGCAAGGAGATATCTCTGACAAAGTTTATCAATAGTCTTGGCATTCGTCACGTAGGAGAGGAAACAGCGATTGATTTAGCTCAGTATTTTGGTGGGCTTGATAAAATAAGAGAAACTTCAAAATTAGATCTTGAAAAAATTCCTGATATCGGACCAGAAGTTTCAAAAAGCATTTATAATTGGTTTCAATCGAAACAAAACCAGCAATTAGTTGATGACATCTTAAAAGCAGGCATAAAGATTTTACCTCCTAAAAAGATTGGAAAAAAATTGAGAGGCAAGAAATTTATTTTAACAGGAAGTTTAAAAAATTTTACTCGTTCTGAGGCAGAAAAGAGAATTAGATCTTTAGGAGGGAGTCCCGTTAGTTCCGTTTCGAAGCAAATTGATTTTATTGTGGCAGGAGAAAACCCCGGATCAAAACTTGATAAAGGGAAGGAGTTCGGAGTAAAAATAATAAAAGAGGATGAATTTTTAAAAATGATTAATGAGTGAAAAATGAATTTTATTTATTGTCATCTTAAAAAGTTTGATTGGGTTCTCTTGGTTAGCGCTATTTTATTAGTTTGCTTGGGATTTATTTCTATTTATGGAAGTTCTTTAGGTTTAGGAAATTTTTTAAATCTAAAAAAGCAAATTATTTTCTTTGGTTCGGGATTTTTATTAATGATTCTGATTAGTTTTTTAGACTTCAGAATCTTAAAAGATAATTCTTATTTAATCTTATTTTTATATTTTATTTCTATTATGACCCTGGTTGGTCTTTTTTTTGTTGCAGGAACTAGAGGGGTTCAACGTTGGTATAGTATAGGATCTATATCAATTGATCCCAGAGAATTTACAAAGATTATTTTGATAATCATCTTGGCTAAATATTTCTCAACTAGGCATGTTGAAATGTATAAATTGAGGCACATTTTTCTTTCCGGAATATATGTTTTTATTCCCAGTTTCTTGATTTTCCTTCAACCGGACTTAGGTTATGCTTTAATTTTAATTTCATTATGGATAGTCATTTTAATTATCTCAGGAGTTAAGATAAAACATTTTTTATTATTATCTTTAATTTTTATATTAATTATTTCTTTTGGTTGGAATTCTATTTTAAAAGATTACCAAAAAGAAAGAGTTGTAAGTTTTATGAATCTCGAGGCCGACCCTCTTGGATCGGGCTGGTCTCAAAGACAGGCAAAGATTGCTATTGGTTCAGGAGGGGTTTTTGGCAAGGGAATAGGACAGGGATCACAAACGCAGTATGGATTTTTACCTGAAACTCAAAATGATTTTATTTTTGCAAGCTTATCTGAAGAAATGGGATTAGTAGGAGTCTTGTCTCTATTTTTTCTTTTCGCTGTTTTTATCTGGAGAATATTAAGAATTGCCATTCTGTCAAAAAATAATTTCTTTAGGTTGTTTGCTTCAGGAATAGCTACTATATTAATTTCTCAGTTCTTTGTTCATGTGGGCATGAACCTTGGGGTTCTTCCTGTGGTTGGCATATCCTTGCCCCTTGTTAGTTATGGAGGATCCGGCTTAATAATGACTTTTTTGGGGATTGGATTTTTAGAGAGTATTGTTATAACAAGTAATATTTAACCTTTCAGTTTGTCTTTTTGGTTATCCACAGACAGAGCTTTAAAAGCTCTGTTTTTGCTTGTATAATAAGGAAATAAACATATTTTTTACTATCCGATATCGGATAAGTCTCTAAAAATGAAAGAAAAATACATTTTACTTAGAGATGCAACAAAATTCTGCAATTACTCGCAGTCTTATTTGTCGCTTAGGGCAAGGCAAGGGAAATTAAAAGCAAAGAAAATAGGGAGAAATTGGGTTACTACAAAAGAATGGCTTCAAGCTTATTTGGATAATGTTGCTGATAAAAATAATAGAAAAGAAATTACCAAGCCACCTGATAATTTGCCCGTTGAAAGCAGAAAAAACAAGCTAGTTATTCCAAAGGTTTCTCTTCCTCTCTCTCCTTTAGTTCCTATTTTTTCTCTGGGATTTGTGTTGTTTGCCTTGCTAACAATCTTTCTTATAATTCCCAAAGATATTTCCCTTCAATCTGTTTTTGAAAAAGCTAAGAATTTAAGAGAAGAAATAGTTATTACTGCAGGATTTATTTCAACTGAAGATACACAAGCTTCTACCTTCGAAGCATTTAAGAATTATAAGGATTGGGTGGTCGAGGGGATTGCTGATCGTTTAGTTAAAATTAAATCAGGAGAATATTTTTCTTTAACAAAAGGGAAAATAGTTCAGGAAGAGAGCAAAATAGAAGAAACAGTTTTAGAGAAAGAAATAGAAATTCCAGAAACAAAAGAAGGAATGGTTATGTTCTCTTCTGAAGAGAAAAATGAAATTGAAAAAAAGATAATGGACTCATTTTCAGACAGAGTAGAGATAAAGCCGGAAGATGAAATTTCTGGTATGATTATACCAATTTTTAAAGAAGGCAGAGGGCAGGAATATTTTTATATTATGGTTCCTATAAATGAATAGTCTTTTATGATTTTAGAAAAGATTAAAAGTGAAAAAATAAATAAGTTGATTTCTCTATTTTTAACCATTCTAATAGGAATAAGTTTTTGTACTTTTCCTTCATTGATAAGCGCCCAGGAAGAGCAAAAAAGTCTTAGAATTATGTATCAGGGGAACTTGACTGATTCGGAGGGGAACGTAGTTGATGATGGTAGATACAATATGAGATTTACAATTTATGATTCTAAAACAGAAGGAGGGATAGTCTGGCAGGAGGAATATGTTTTCTATAATACTATCTTTGTAAAAGATGGAGAATTTAAAGTTATTCTTGGGAGAAGAAGCATTATTGATCTTAATTTTAGCGAGGGAACTTTTTGGCTTGGCATTAATCTAGGAACAGAAACTGAAGAAGGTGATATTATTTGGGACATAGGATCTCAGCCAAGAAAAAAAATAGTCAGTCTATCCGCTCTTATTGAAAGTGAAGGAATGAAAGGAGGAGAGATTGAAGATGTCTCTAGGTTTATTGAAGAAAGAATCGGAGATGAATCAGATTCAGTTGTTCTGTTTGATTTAGATGACATCCAAGAGGTAAAAACAAGAGATGAGGATGGTTCTTTAACTCTCGGTGTTTTTAAAAATTTTATTACTTTTATAAGCGATAAACTTTCTGATATCAAAGAAGGAATTTATGAGATCAATAAAAAGATTGATCAGTTATTAGTAAAGATAGAAAAGATATTTGCTGTCATTATTGATATTGGTCGGAAGGTAGATACTCTTTATAAGGTTTTAGTAACAGATAAAGGAATTGTTCCCGAAGAAGAGACCGGAGAAGAAAAAGTTTATATTAAACAGAAAGTGGCAAATATGATTTTAAAAGAGGGAAGCAAGTCAGTAAGGATTTTTAATGAATCTGTAGAAATAGACAGCCTTATTTTTATTAGTTTTATTGACGAGCCAGAAAGTGCTTGGTGGATTTCAGAAAAAGTACCTGGTCATTCTTTCGCTATTTCACTAAAAGAAGAAAGTTCAAATGACCTAAGGTTTAATTATTGGATTTTAAACGAAACCGAGGGGCAAGTGTTAGAAGAGATTATTTCAGAGGATCCAGTGCCTGAGCCTGAACCAGAACCTGAGTCTGAACCGGAACCAGAACCAGAGCCTGAGCCCGAACCTGAGCCTGAACCTGAGCCTGAACCTGAGCCTGAGCCTGAACCTGAACTTGAACCTGAACCTGAACCTGAACCAGAACCTGAGCCTGAACCAGAACCTGAGCCTGAACCTGAGCCTGAGCCTGAACCTGAACCTGAACCTGAACCAGAACCAGAAGAAGAAAATGAAAACGAAGAAGAAACTGTTTTTGGCGATTAATATAAATTAAGCTTTTTTTAAGTATTTTTTTATGTCTTCTCCTTCAAGAATTATTTCTTTTTTAATTGTCCTTATTTTTGTAACCAGTGTAATTTTTTTTATTCAAGCTAAAGAAATAATTAGCACCGGTTTTGAATTGAGGAAATCTAATCTTGAAGTTAGTCAAGATTCTTTTTCTCAAAACATTCCTTTCGCGAGAGAAAAAAAAGGCCAAGAGACAATAATAGGAGAAGCTAAAATCGTTGATCAATATCTTATTTCTGGCTTGCCCGAAGATGAATTTTTAAATAAATATTATTTTCTTAAATCAGGATTTAGCAATGTTGAAATTTCTATTGAATCTGATAAGCCTTTGTTCAAACAGGAAAATTTTTACAGAGCTCCTTCCTTATTAGATAAAATAAAATCATTTGCTGGGTCTGAATCTTTGCCAGAACATAGAATCGTAAAAGGGATTACAGAAAAAGACGAATTGCTTGAAACAGAAATTAAAATTCCCGGAGTAAGTTTCAAAACTCGTTACGAGAAAAAAGAAGATAATTCTGTGAAGCAAGAACTATTTTTTGAAAATAATTCTAACGAAGAAGTAACTATTATTTTACAATTAACTCATTTACTTAATGTTTCTCATCTCTATCTTGACGGAAAGAGTTATTCAATTTCAGATAAACCCCGTCTTGTTTCTTCCGGACAGAATAGTTCGGTTACCTTAATCTCTTTGACTGGCCAAAGATTTATTTATGATTTTTATGATTTACTGGATTATAATCCAGGAGTTTGGATTTTTGAAAAAGATTCAGAAAAGAAAATGTTGGTTGAGATAACTTTCTCTATTCCAGCAAAATCTTCCTTGGTTATTGATCCTGTCTATACCGTAGACACTACTTCTGCGTTAGGGGATGCTGCTCATTCTTTTCAGAGAAAAACCTGGTGGGATGGTTCGAGATATTGGACATCATTTTTATCAAGTGGCGATAATCGACTTGAGTTTCATTATAGTAGTGACGGTTCAAGCTGGACAGAAAATACTGATGCAAGAAGAGCTTCAAGTATGAGCGAAGGTGATTTTTCTCTTGAGTGTGATTCGTCAGATTGTTTTATTGCTTTTTGGCATAACAACACTATCGGGGCGTCTCAAGCAACTGATTATCCTGCTACAGATTTTAGTTGGGGCTCTGACTATGTTGTTTTTAGTGCTGGTGGGATGGGGAGCAGATATGATTATTGCTATATTAAAAAAAGTCCAACTGATCATATTTGGGTTTCAGCAAAACTTTCTCAAGCTTTTTCGCTCGACTATTTTTATATTAGAAGATCTTCTAGCACAAACGATGTTAGTCAGTGGAACACTTCAACAATTCTTGAAACTAATGTAGGCA
The DNA here is from genome assembly GCA_964445905.1 of uncultured Candidatus Saccharibacteria bacterium. Taxonomy (GTDB): domain Bacteria; phylum Patescibacteriota; class Minisyncoccia; order Minisyncoccales; family JAGGXC01; genus CAYUNN01. The sequence goes on from CAYUNN010000003.1 coordinate 27,634, forward strand.
ATAATACTTATGGAGTAATTGTTCCCATACGTGATCCTCTGACGCAACCCAAGGACGAAATTATGGCAATTTGGAAGAATGGTACCAAGATTAAATATAAATCTTATGTAAATTCTACTTGGTCTTCGTTGACTAGTTTACCTGGTACGACTAACAGTCTTCTTTATAACATGTCTGCTGTTTCTTTCGCCCAGGGAACCGTTAATACAGTAGGACTTCTTTATTCTCGCGATGAGAGTGTTTATTTCAGGGTTGGTACTTCTTCTTCGTTGAGTTCTGAAATCACATTGGGGGTAGGAAATAGGACTAATATTGAATACGTAACTCTTTCTCATGACAGAGAGAATGCTAAGCTTTATGCTTTTTGGATAGAATATGACGGAAGAGAGATTTACAGTTTATTTTACAGAGAAGGTTCTTCTCCTTATAGTTCAACAAGTGATTGGGGGAGTGAAACAACAGTTCATACTACTTCTGGTCGAGATCTGGTTTATCCAAGCTCTAATTATTCAGACTCTGAAAGAGTATTTATTCAGTTTGCACAAGATGGAAGTAGCAAGCTTATAAGATTTGCTAACATTATTGAACCAGAACCAAACAGTTCTCCCACTATTGGAACAATTACTTTAAATGGAGGAGAAAATATTAATCTTACTAGTGGCGTTACTACGACAGTAAGTTCTACTGCGACGATTACTGATTCTGATGGATACTCTGACATAATTAAACTTGAAAACGTTCTTTACTGGTCGGAAGTTGCAAATGAGGAAGGATGTACTTACAATGCAAATACTTGTTACACGGCAGAGGTTTGTTCTTGTGCTACAAGTTCTTGCTCTGGCAATAGTTGTAATCTTACTTGTAATTGCGATGTTTGGTTTCACGCAACTCCTACAAAAAATTTTACTCCTAAATGGATATCTTGGATTCAAATAGAGGATTCTGCTGATAACTCTGACGCAGGAACTACTAGCCAGGATATTGAAAGTCTTTACGCGTTTTCAATAACAGGAACGATTGATTATGGAGAGCTTGATCCAGGAGAAAGAATGAATAATTTAACCGAAAGTAATTTAATAACAAACACAGGAAATGGGTCTATCGATGCCTATCTTTATAGTACTGACATGGAAAGCAGTGGCAATTTTATTCCTGTGGATTATCAGCAATATGCCACTAGCTCAGTATCATACGGAGACGGAGTGAAAGCTACTAGCAGTCAAATTAATTGGATAGAATTAGATTTGCCAAAGCCAACTGAAAATCCTTCCAATTCAACAGATACTGTTTACTGGGGGATTATGATACCTGATACTCAGGCAGCTGGTGTTTACAATGGAACTACTACCTACGAACCAAAGCCTGACTAATTTTCCACAGATACTATTGAATATATTTTATTTATTTTATGTTAAAATAAATACATAGAATAAAGATTGTTTTTGCGGTAAAGTTTATTAATTTTATAATCTTATGATCAAAAAAATAAATTCTTCGATTCCTTGGTTTGCAATATTAGCTATTGTTTTAATGGTATCTTTTGGTCTTGGAATTATCTTAAAGGAAACGATGGCTGGCACTGTTGAGCCTTCTGTCACAGTAGGAAATCAGTCTCCTACTGTAGGCGCGATAATCCTAAATGGAGGAAGCGATATTACTTTAAATGAAAATACAACTGTTACGGTAACAGGTACGACTACGGTTTCGGATTCTAATGAATACGCTGATATTGTCTCGGTGACTTCCACCCTTTTCTTAAACAATACGAGCACTTGCAATGATGGTGTTCAAAATGCGAATTGGTGTTATTCAAGCTGGGTATCTTGTGCTACTAGCAGTTGCTCGGGGGATAGCTGTCAAGTAAGTTGTTCGGCTGATGTTTGGTTTATAGCTGAAGCATCAGATGCGGTCAGTAGTTATCCTGGAGATGCATGGCAGATGAATATAACGGTTGTAGATAGCGCTGATGGTAGTGACACTAACTCAACTAGCGAGGATTTAATAACTCTTCCTGCTGGAGATACGGGAGCAGCAATTAATTACGGAACTGTAAATCCTGGCGCTACAAGTTCTGAAATAAGCCTCAATGCTACCAATACGGGAAATTGTGTTCTTGATTTCGAAATTGACGGAGAAGACATGGCCGGTCCCGGCGTTCATACTATAGCAGTCGGCCAACAAGAATATTCTACTTCTAGTTCTTATTCTTCGGGCGCTTGGACAGCCTTAAGTGCAACTCCCACTACTCTTAGCATTAATATGACAAAACCAACTGCTACTACTTCCAATAGCACAGATAATATTTATTGGATTATAGAAATTCCTGACCCTCAATATCCGGGAGCATATACTGGAACAACTACCATGGCTCCAGTGCAGGGTTAAGGTATTTAATAAAACTGATTTAATAAATGACATTTAATATCTGCAAGAAAAAAATAAATAAATACTTTCAGTTTTTGCTATTGTTTTTTATTGTCAGCGTGGTTTTATTTGGAAATTCATTTTTAGCAGAAGCAGGATCAGGATTTGGGGTTACTCCTGCTTATATTAAAAATGATTATTTAGTTCCTGGTTCTCATCTTGAAGGGACTGTTTATTTGGTTAGAGGAAGCCCTGACACGGAAATGAAAGTTGAGGTGACAATAGATGCTCCCGAAATAGAAAATTGGATAACGATAGAGCAGGGATTAGAATTTCCTCTGCCGAAAGGAATGCAGCAGTTCCCGATGAAAGTTATTATTGATGTTCCTTCTGATGCTGGTTATGGCACTTATAAAGGATTTATCAGAGTTAGAATAATACCATTAGAAAAACAAGGGGGTGATATTGCTATTATTACAGGAGGAAGAATAGACTTGGATCTCGTGGTAAGCGGGGAAGGATATTCAGATTTTAAGGTTAAGGGAATAAGCATCCCTAGCATTGGGAGAGGAATGCCCTTAGTTGTTTTTGTAAATTTACAAAACACAGGAAATGTTAAAACAAGACCGTCCAAGATACATTTAGATATTTATGATATTTCTCATAAGAAATTATTAGATTCGTTTGATATTTCCCAGACAACCTGGGTCGAAGCTTTTAAAGAAGGCCAAATTCAAGGAAGCATACCAATTGACCTAGAAGTAGGTGAATACTGGGCGAATGTTTCAGTTTATAAAGACGGAGAATCGCTCGGAATTAATAAAGTTTATTTTAGGGTATTAACTGAATCAGAATTGACTGAATCGTCAGAACATGAAGAAATAGATGATAAGAAGATCGGACTATTTATTTTCGACCCTCTTCTAATGGGAGGATTAGGACTATTTTTAGTTCTTGTAATAGTTCTCGTGATAATTGTTAAAAAAACGAAAAAAGAAAAAGATTTTAATTTCAAAGAAGAAGAATTGTTCCCCCTTGATAGAGAAACTCAAACTGAGAAAAAGAGCGATAAGAATAAAAAGAAGAAAATTAAAATAGAGAAGGGTTCTCAAGAGTAAAAATAAGCTTTCTTTTTTAATAAATAAAACGTGAATGGCAAATTTCTTTTTTGGACAATAATAAAAAATAAACTAAAAAACCTTTTTAAAGAAGGAATGATTGGATTAATCATCCTTTCTTTTTTTTGTTTTCTTCAGTCGAGTCTTTTTATAGAGAATGTTTTTGCCTTAACAATAAATCCTTCGGTAATAACTGTTTCTATTTCACCTCCAACCGATTTAACGGCGACAGCTATAAGTCATTCAAGGATAGATCTTAGCTGGACCGCTCCTTCGGGTACGGTAGATTATTATAATATTTATCGAGACGATCTTTCCGTGGGAACTACTTCTGGTGTTTCTTATTCTGACACGGGATTAGATTCTCTGACCACTTATACTTATAATGTTTCTGCGATAGATAGTTTTGGGATTGAAACAAACAAAAGTTCTCTCGCTACTGCTACTACTCAGGCAGCACCAGCAGAAGAGGAGGAGGAAGAAGAGGAGCAGGGAGGCCCAGCTTATTTCCCCCCTCCGCCGAAAATAAGTGACGACTCGTTGATTATTAATAACGGTGATAAGTATACTAACTCGTTAGATGTTGTTTTAAAATTATCAGCTGAGAATGCTTTTCAGATGGCAATAAGTAATGACCCAAGTTTTTCAGGAATATATTGGGAAGAATATAAAGAGACTAAAAAATGGAAATTAACTGAAAAAGAAGAAAAAAAAATTGTTTATGTAAAATTTAGGAGTGAAGAAGGATCTGTCTCCGATGTTATTTTTTCATCTATTATATTAGATACTACCCCTCCTGCTAATGTTTCTGAATTTATAGCAATTCCTGGCGACCAGCAAATTCTTTTGATATGGAATAATCCCTCTGACGATGATTTTGCAAAAGTAGAAATTGTGGGCTCTACCTTATTTTTCCCTTCTTTTTCATCAGAAGGGATATTGACTTATAGTGGAACAGGAAATTCATTTACTGCGATAGGGCTGGAAAACAAAACAAGGTATTATTATAGTGCTTTTTCTTATGATAGAGCGGGCAACCGTTCTTCGGGAGCTGTTGTTTCGGCGGTACCAAGAAGAATTACTCCTCCAGAAGAAGTTCCTCCTGAAGAGGTGCCTCCTGAAGAGGTGCCTCCTGAAATTCAAGATTTAACTCTCCGAGATTTTGATTTTTGGAACGAGGGAGGGAGATTAATTGTTGACGACGAAGACAAAGTAAAGGTAGAGAGTAGGGAATTATTGAGAATTTCTCTTGATTATGATAAAGTTCCTGAAGTTCTTAAAACTATTATGGTTACCTTAAAAAAGGGAGAAGAATCCTTTTCCTTCCTTTTAAAGGTTGATCGTGAACACAATAAGTATGAAGCGGTTTTTCTTGCACCAGAAGAAGCTGGAATTTATAATTTGACTATTACTGTTTTCAATTACAGCAACAAAGTTTTTAAAAGAATGTCTGGATTTTTAGAAGTAATTAAAATTGAAGAAATTCCCTCTGAAATTGTTCCAGAAATTCCTTGGTATAGAGAATATTTATTATGGATTTTGACTTTATTATTGTTATTGGTTATAATCTTTATGGGTTATCTTATTGCAAAGAAAAGAAAAAGAGAAAAAGAAGAATAAGGGGTTGACAAATTTTTGAAAAGAGATAATATCAATTAATACTGAAATTTTATTTTTTAATTTGGAATTTTTTATTTTGCATTTTCTTTTTTAAAACATAAAGAAATTTTTACCCTAAATAATAAATCAAGAGATTAGGGTATTTTGTTTGTGAGCTTTTTGATTATTTCCTTCTCTTAATTTAATAAATCTAATTTAGCATGGAGACAATTAAAACTAAGGATTTCTCAAAATCCAAGGAAAGGCTTCCTATTCCCTACTTGCTCGGCGTTCAAAAAAATAGCTGGGAATTGTTTATTAATGAAGAGCTAAAAGAGCTCTTCTCCGAAGTTTCTCCCATTAGAGATCATACTGGAAAGAAGCTAGAGCTTTGGTTTGAGGATTTTAGATTTGATAAATCTAAGTATAAAACAGATTTAGAAGCTAAAAGAAATAATGCTTCTTTTGAAGTGCCCTTAAAAATAAGGGTAAAATTAGTTAATTTAAAAAGTAAAGAAACAAAAGAACAAGAAATTTTTTTGACCGATTTCCCCGTTTTAACCGAAAGGGGAACTTTTATTATTAATGGAGTTGAGAGAATAGTTATTTCTCAATTAATTCGTTCTTCCGGAGCGTTTTTTACCTCTGTAGTTAACTCAAAAGAAGAAGAGTTATTTGGAGCAAAAATTATTCCTAATCGAGGCAGTTGGCTTGAATTTAATACTAATTCTTCTGGGGAAATTTCTGTAAAAGTTGATAGAAAGAGAAAGCTTCCTGTCACTACTCTTTTGAGAGCTTTTGGGATCGAAGATGACAAAGAAATTAAGGAGCTATTTAAAGATGTTGACAAAGGCGAAGTAAAATTTATTGAAAAAACCTTAGCTCAAGATTCCACAAAAAATCAAGCTGAGGCCATGGTAGAAACTTATATGCGTATTAGGCCGGGAGACATGGCTAGTCCTGATACGGCTAAAGAGCTCTTAGATAATATGTTTTTTAATTTTGAGAGATACGATCTGTCTAAAGTCGGAAGGTGGAAAATGAGACGCAGGCTTAAAGAATTGTCAGAAAAGAAAAATGAAGAGATTACAAAAGAAGATCGTGTTTTAAAACCAGAGGATGTAGTAGCTGTTATAAGAGAGATTATCAGGCTTAATAATGACCCAAAAGCTGAGCCCGATCAAATTGATCATTTGGGCAATAGAAGAGTGAGAACTTTGGGAGAATTTTTACAGAATAGATTGAGAGTGGGGTTAATGAGAATGGAAAGGATTATTAAAAATAAAATGTCTACTATAGACACAGGAACAGTTAAGCCTGTTCATTTGATTAATCCGCGTCCTTTTATGGGGGTTGTAAAGCAATTTTTTAATTCTTCTCAGTTTTCTCAATTTATGGATAACGAAAATCCTTTAGCAGAACTTGAGCACAAAAGAAGACTTTCTGCTACCGGGCCGGGTGGTTTAACAAGAGAAAGAGCTGGCTTTGAAGTAAGAGATGTTCAGCCTTCTCATTATGGCAGGGTTTGTCCTATTCAGACCCCAGAAGGACCCAATATTGGATTGGTAAATCATCTATCTACTTATGCAAAAATTAATGATTTTGGTTTTATTGAAACTCCTTATTGCAAAGTGAAAAATGGCAGAGTGACATCAGAAATAGAATATTTACTAGCCTTTGAAGAAGAGAAATATAATATTGCCCATGGAGGTGTTTTATTAGACGAAAAAGGGAAAATTGTTGACGAAAAAGTTGAATCAAGAAACAGGGGAGAGCCAAAAGAAGTAAGCAGAGAAAAAATTGATTATATAGACGTTTCACCGGAACAATCAATTTCTGTGGCTACTTCTTTAATTCCTTTTCTTCAAAACGATGATGCAAACAGGGCTTTAATGGGATCTAACATGCAAAGACAATCAGTTCCCTTGATTAATCCTGAGATGCCTTTGGTTATGACAGGACTCGAACAGAAAGTAGCTGTAGATTCAGGGCAATTAGTTCTTGCCGAAGACGCAGGGGTTGTGGAGGAGGTTGATGGAAAGAATATAAGAATCAAAACATCTAAAGGCAAGGTCATAAATTATGACTTAAGAACTTTTATGAGGACTAATCAGTATACTTGTTTTCACCAAAGACCAAGAGTAGAAAAAGGTCAAAAAGTGAAAAAGGGAGATCTTTTGGCAGACGGAGGATCGATAGACAGAGGACGACTTGCTTTGGGTCAAAATCTCTTGGTTGCCTTTATCCCTTTTAAGGGAGAAAGCTTTGAAGATGCTATAGTCATTTCAGATAGATTGGTTAGAGAAGACTTATATACTTCTATTCATATTGAAAATTTTAGTTGTGACGTAAGAGAAACAAAATTAGGCCCAGAAATAACCACTTACGACATTCCCAATGTTGGAGAAGACAAACTTAAAGATCTGGACGAAGAAGGAGTTATAAGAGTAGGCGCCGAAGTTGGACCAAACGATATTTTAGTAGGAAAAATTTCACCGAAAGGAAAGGAAAGTCTTACGGCAGAAGAGAGATTGTTGGGAGCGATTTTTGGAGAAAAAGCAAAAGAAGTTAAAGATACTTCTTTGAGGATGGAGCACGGTAAAAGAGGAAGAGTAGTTAGGGTGAAAGTTTTCGAAAGAGAAGAATCAGACCTTGAACCCGGGGTTATTAAAAGAGTAGAAGTTGAAGTGGCTCAGCTGAGAAAAATTCAGACTGGTGATAAGTTAGCTGGTCGCCATGGGAATAAAGGAGTGGTTTCTAAAATTCTTCCAGCAGAAGAAATGCCTTTCTTAGGAGATGGAACTCCTGTAGATATTATTTTAAGTCCTTTAAGTGTTGTTTCTCGTATGAATATTGGTCAAATTTTGGAAACTCACTTAGGTCTTGCTGCTGATAAACTAGGATACCGAGCTATTACGCCAGCTTTAACGGGAGCTAATAAGGAAGATATAAAGAAAGAATTTAAAGAGGCGGGTTTGCCTGAAGACGGAAAGCTTACTTTGTATGACGGACAAACGGGGAAACCATATCCTCAAAAAATAACTGTAGGGATGGCTTATATGATGAAGTTAATACATATGGTAGAAGACAAGGTTCATATGAGAGCTATTGGTCCTTACTCTTTGATTACTCAACAGCCCCTTGGAGGAAAGGCTCAGTTTGGCGGACAAAGATTTGGTGAGATGGAGGTCTGGGCATTAGAAGGACATGGGGCAGCTCATTCTCTTCAGGAAATGCTTACTATTAAATCAGATGATGTTCCTGGAAGAGCTGCTACATACGAAGCTATTTTAAAAGGAGAAGATATTTCTGCTCCTAATCTGCCTGCTTCGTTTAATCTTTTAGTTAACGAAATGAAATCTTTAGGATTATCTTTGATTATAAATCCTAAGGGTGAAAAAAATAAAGTAATTTTTCTAAAATTATGAAGGTTACTGACTTAGAATCTGTAAAAATTAAATTAGCTTCTCCAGAAGAAATTTTATCCTGGTCTTACGGAGAAGTTATCGAACCAGAAACTATTAATTATAGAACTCAGAAGGCTGAGAAAGACGGTTTGTTTTGCGAAAAGATTTTTGGACCAAGCAAAGATTATAGATGTTATTGTGGCAAGTATAAAGGAGTAAGATTTAAGGGCGTAGTGTGTGATCGTTGTGGAGTTGAGATAACTCGCTCTCAAGTTCGTCGAGAGAGAATGGGTCACATAAAATTAGCTGCTCCTTGCTCTCACATCTGGTTTTTAAAAGGTATTCCCTCTATCATGGGCCAGGTTTTAGACATCTCAATGCAAAAATTAGAAAGAGTTGTTTATTTCTCTTCTTATATTATTACAAGTATCGACGAAGGGGCTAGAAAGAATATTATTGAAAACATTGATAAAGAGTACGAATCAAAAGTAAGAGCAGGCAGAAAAGAGCACGAAGGAGAAAAAGATAAGAAAAAATTAAATAAAATTATTAAGGATCTAAACAGAGCAAAAGCTGAAGCTAAAAGAGAAGTTAATGCGCTTGAATGCTTAAAGGTAATATCAGAGATAGATTATCAAGAACTTTCTCTTAAATACGGAGAAGTTTTTGATGCCGAAACAGGATCGGAAGCTTTAAAAAAAATATTCGAAAAATTTAATTTTAAAGAAGAAATCGACAAGCTTAAAAAGATTTTAGAAAGCGATAATAAGATTAATCTTAAGAAGCTTTTAAGAAGAAGAAATCTTTTGGAAAAAATGAGAGAGGAGGGCGTAAGGCCCGAATGGATGTTTTTTGAAGTAATTCCAGTTTTACCGCCAGGCCTTAGGCCCATGGTGCAATTAGACGGAGGAAGATTTGCAGCATCTGATTTAAACGATCTTTACAGGAGAGTTATAAACAGAAACAATCGTTTAAAATATCTATTAGATATTTCTGCTCCGGAAGTCATTGTGAGAAATGAAAAAAGAATGCTTCAAGAAGCAGTAGATGCTTTGGTTGATAATGGCATGAGAAAGACTCAAACAACTAGAGCGAGCACTGGTGGAAAAAGAGAGCTAAAGTCACTAGCTGACATGCTTAAAGGAAAACAAGGAAGATTTAGAAGGAATCTTTTAGGAAAAAGAGTTGATTACTCAGGAAGATCAGTTATTGTCGTTGGTCCTGACCTTGATTTATCTCAGGTAGGACTTCCCAAGAGGATGGCTCTGGAGTTGTTTAAACCTTTTGTTATTAATAAAATATTAGACCAAGAACTCGCCTATAATGTTAGAGGAGCTTCTAGATTAATAGAAGATGAAGGTCCTGAAATTTGGGCTATTTTAGAAGATGTTGTTAAGGAAAAACTTGTATTGCTTAATCGAGCTCCTACATTGCATAAGCTTGGGATCCAGGCTTTTAAGCCCATATTAATTGAAGGAGAAGCGATTAGATTGCATCCGATGGTGTGCCAAGCTTTTAATGCCGACTTTGATGGTGATCAAATGGCAGTTTTTGTTCCTTTATTAAAAGAAGCTCAAAAAGAAGCCAGAGAAAGAATGCTTTCTTCTGTTAATTTATTAAAACCTGCTACTGGCACTCCTGTAATTTCTCTAAGCAAGGATATAGCATTGGGATGTTATTGGCTAACAGGAATAAAAGAAGGAGCAAAGGGCGAAGGAAAAGTTTTTTCCTGTGAAGACGAAGCGATAATGGCTTATGAATTGGAATATATTGACCTTCGGGCAAAAGTTAAAGTTAGAATAGGAGATGAAAATATTGAAACTACCACCGGAAGAATTATTTTTAACGAGGCATTGCCGAAGGACTGTCCTTTTAAAAACGAACAAATAAAAGTTAAAAATCTTAAAAAAATTGTTGGAGAAATAATTGAGAAGAATAAGGGAGAAAATGGTTACAACCCGATAGTTGAGAAAACTCTTGATAGAATTAAAGAGACGGGTTTTAAATTTTCAACCGAATCAGGTATTACTTGGGGCATGGATGATTTAATAGTGCCTGAAGCTAAAAAAGGGATAATCAAGAAGTCAGAAGAAAAAGTAGAAAAAATAAAAGAAAATTACAAGAAAGGACTTTTATCTCGCAAAGAAAGAGACAGCGAAATGGTTGAAGTCTGGCATAAAGCTAAAAGTGAGATTATAGACGAACTTTCAAAAACTCTTCCTAAAGACGGCCCAGTTTTTACTTTGGTAGATTCCGGAGCTCGTGGTTCCTGGACTCAACCGGTGCAAATGGCAGGAATGAAAGGGCTGGTAACTAATCCGACAGGAGAAGTAATGACTCTCCCTGTTAAAAGTTCTTATACTGAAGGTTTTAATGTTTTAGAGTATTTTATTTCTACCCATGGAGCAAGGAAAGGAACTGCTGATACTGCCTTGAGAACAGCAAAGGCAGGTTATTTAACCAGAAGGTTGGTTGATGTTTCTCATGACTTATTAATAATCAAAGAAGATTGTGGAGACGAAGAAGGAATTGTAGTTAGTAAAGATGATTCTAAAGAAATTGATCAAGATTTTACTTTTAAAATATTTGGCAGGATAAGCCTAGAGAACGTAAGTATTGAAGGGAAAATTATTATGAAGAAAGGAGAAATTATTGATTTTGAGAAGGCAGACAAAATTGTTAAAAGTGATGAGATTAAAGAATTAAAAGTTCGTTCTCCCTTGAGCTGTAAATCTCGTAAGGGTATTTGTCAAAAATGTTACGGTTGGGATTTAGGAAGAAATCAGTTGGTTAAATTTGGAGAAGCGGTTGGAATTGTTGCTGCTCAAGCGATTGGAGAGCCAGGTACTCAATTGACATTAAGAACTTTCCATACCGGAGGTGTGGCAGAAGCAGGAAGAGGAGATATCACTCATGGACTTCCTAGAGTTGAAGAAATTTTTGAAGCAAGAGTTCCTGGGGGTCAAGCTGAAATGAGTAAAGTAGACGGGACGGTTGTTAAAATAGATGAAAAGGAAAAAATAGTAATGATTATGCCTAGTTTTAAAAAAGGAGAAGGTAAAAAGAAAGAGATTGAGCATAAGCTGCCTATCGGCGCGACAGTTTGGGTTAAAAAAGGACAAAAAATTAAAAAAGGTACTCAGCTTTGCGAAGGTAGTCTTAATTTGAAAAAATTATATAAATTAGCTGGTAAAACAGATACCTTCCGTTACATTATTAATCAAGTCCAAAAAATATATTCTTCCCAGGGAGTAGATATTCATGACAAGCATATTGAAATGATTACTAGGCAAATGTTTTCCAGGGTTAGAGTCAAAGAACCCGGTGACTCTTATTTTATACCCGGTGAAATGGTAGAGAGATCTGAGTTTGAAGAGGAAAATAATAAACTTGGAAAAGCGAAAAAGAAAATTGCTACAGCCCAAGATCTTATTTCTGGCATTTCAAAAGTAGCCTTAACTACAAAAAGCTTCTTATCAGCTGCTTCATTCCAAGAAACATCCAAAGTGTTGATTAATGCGGCCATTGAAGGAAAAGAAGACAAGCTCTGGGGATTGAAAGAAAACGTAATTATTGGTAAACTAATACCTGCAGGGACAGGGTTTAAGCAAAAAGATCAGGGTTAGTATTAGAAAGAAAAATAACTATCTTTGTTTGATTTGATCAGATTAGATCGTCTGTCTCTTTTAATATTCTTTTTACCATTTCTATGGGAAGAAAAAAAAAGAAAAAAAGAAAGATAAAGAGTAAAAAGATAAAATCTTCTCAAAAACGTTCTAAAAAAAGACGTTTAGGAGAAAGAAAATCTGATTTTATTTTGCCTTCTCAAGTAAAGCAAAAAATCATTAGTTTAATAATGATTTTATCAGCTGTTATCATTGGATTAAGTTTTTTTAGCAAAGCAGGAATAGCCGGAGAAAAATTTATGGAATTTTCTATTTATTTTTTCGGCAAAACTGTTTTTACTTTCCCTCTCTTCTTGGTTATGGGAGGATTAGTATTTTGGGAAGAATTGACTATTTTTAAGAAAAATGGATGGCTAGCAGTGTTGGCCATCTTTGTTTTTATTTTAAGTTTATCAGGGATTTTAGGTATTTTTGGTGAGGATCTTGGCGGATTATTAGGATATTGGACAAGTAGGCCCGTTTCAAAATTTTTTGGCGATCTAGTGGCCTTAATTATATTTATTGGTCTTAGTGGTATTGCGTCCATAGTTATTTTTTATCCTCTTTATAAAAAAATAAAAGAAGAGGAAAGAAAAAAACCCAAGAAAGAGAAGCTAGAAAGAGAACAGCCAGAAAAAGAGAGCAGGCTTTCTTTTATAAAAGAAGAAGTGTTGCCCAAGTTTAAGATAAGAAGTATTTCTTCTAGAAACGGGTTTTCTGAGAATAGAAATAAATTAGACCAGAAAAAAAATATTCAAGAGCAGAAAGAATTAACAAAAGAAAAAACAGAAGATTATACTTTTTCTCCTGACAATAAAAAATACAATAAGCCACCTTTAGACTTGCTAGGAGGAAGCAAAGAAGAGCCTCAGATAGGAAATATAAAAGAGAATCAAGAGATAATTAAAAAAACCTTAAGTGATTTTAATGTTCCCGTAGAAATGGGAAGTGTAAACATAGGACCTACTGTTACTCAATATTCTTTAAAGCCATACGAGGGAATAAAATTGTCTAAGATAACATCTTTGTCAGATGACCTGGCATTATCTCTTGCTGCCCATCCCATTAGAATTGAAGCTCCTATTCCGGGGAAGTCATTGGTGGGCATAGAAGTTCCTAATTCTGTCAGGGCGAAAGTAAGACTGAAAGATCTTTTGGGATCTTCTGAATTTCAAGAATCAAATCTTCCTCTTAACTTTGCGCTAGGAGAAGATGTTGCTGGAGAATCAGTTTATGCTGACCTTGCTCGAATGCCTCATCTTTTGGTGGCAGGGAGTACGGGTTCTGGAAAGACAGTTTTTTTAAACGATTTAATACTTAGCTTGCTCTACAAAAATTCTCCAGAATTTTTAAAACTAATTTTAATTGATCCTAAAAGAGTAGAATTTCCTGTTTATAATAAACTCCCTCATTTGTTAGGCCCTGTTATTTGTAATAATTCAAAAGCAGTTAATGCTCTTAGCTGGTTAGTTGAAGAAATGGAAAGAAGGTTCGATATTCTATCTGGTTTTAAGACAAAAAATTTAGATTTATATAATAGTAAAGCTTTAAGCCAGGGGAAGAAGCCCCTTCCTTACATTGTTTTAATTATTGATGAATTGGCAGACTTAATGGCTGCTGAAGGCAGAGAAGTTGAATCGTTGATTGTAAGATTAGCTCAAATGGCTAGAGCGGTTGGTATTCATTTAGTTGTTGCCACTCAACGTCCATCAGTAGAAGTCATTACAGGACTAATTAAGGCAAATATTACTTCTCGAGTTGCTTTTCAGGTTGCTTCTCAAGTTGATTCAAGAACGGTTTTTGATACTTCTGGAGCAGAGAAATTATTGGGAAGAGGAGACTTGCTTTTTATATCTTCTCAGGTTTCTAAGCCCAAAAGGGTACAAGCTGCTCTTGTTTCTGAAAATGAAGTAAAGAAAATAGTTAGCTTCATAGTAGATAATAACGAAATAACAGAAGACAGTGGTTTGGAAGAAAGTTTTGAAGTGAAGTTAAAAGAAGAGGATCGTGAAGAGTTTGATGTTTTTTCTAGAGGAGAAGATGCCCTTTATAATACAGCTGAAAAAGTAGTTCTTGATTCTGGAAAAGCTTCTGCTTCTTTTTTACAAAGAAGATTGCAAGTTGGTTATGCTAGGGCTGCAAGGTTAATAGATATGCTAGAGGAAAGGGGCGTTGTGAGTCCCGCTCAAGGAGCAAAACCAAGAGAAGTTTATAGAGACAAGCTTATCGAAGACGAGAATAAATTTGAAGATAATAATTATCAGGATTAATTTATTTCTTTTTATTTCTCTTTATTAATGATAGAATAAGTTATCAGATAAACATTTTTTAAAATAATTAAAGATTAATGGTAAAACAAAAAAACAAAGAAGAAGATAATAAAAAAGATCTTCAAGAAACAGTTGATGAGATAAAGCAAAGGTTTGGCGATGGTTCGATCATGAAGCTTAGAGAAATAAAAGCGGTAGATGTTGATGCAATTCCAACAGGTGCTCTGTCTTTAGATCTAGCTTTGGGGGTAGGAGGCATACCAAGAGGAAGGGTTATTGAAATTTTTGGTCCCGAAGCAGGAGGAAAAACTACCTTAGCTTTACATATTTTGGCAGAAGCCCAGAAAAAAGGAGGCCAGGTTGCTTTTATTGATGCTGAACATGCTCTTGATCCGGACTATGCGAAAAGAATCGGGGTTAACGTAGAAGATCTATTGATTTCTCAGCCTGATTCTGGTGAACAAGCCTTGCAAATATTAGAAAGTTTAGTTAGATCGGGAGCAATCGATGCAGTAGTTATCGATTCTGTTGCCGCTTTAACGCCTAAGGCAGAAATAGCAGGAGAAATGGGCGATTTTCAAATTGGCTTACAAGCTCGTTTGATGAGTCAAGCTTTAAGAAAATTATCTGGGATTGTTTCAAAAACCAGTACTTCGGTAATATTTTTAAACCAAACCAGAATGAAAATAGGTCAAATTTTTGGTAATCCAGAGACCACTCCTGGAGGATTAGCTTTAAAGTTTTATGCTTCTGTAAGAATCAATCTTAGGCGGGTGGCTCAGATAAAAAGAAAAGATGAAATTGTTGGAGGTAGGCATAAGGCGAAGATAGTTAAAAATAAAGTGGCCGCTCCTTTTAAAATAACTGAATTTGATATCTACTATAACGAGGGTATTTCTAAAATTTCTGACATGATCAATTTGGGAGTAGAAAAAGACATTATAAAGAAATCTGGCAGTTGGTATAATTACGAAGATAATAAACTTGGTCAGGGGACGGAAGCGTCAATAGACTTTTTAAAAGAAAATCCTAAAATTCTTAAAGAAATAAAGAAAAAGATAATAGAAGCTTCAATTTAATTTTATTAGTTTTATTCTTTTATCAAACAAGAAAAACTGCTCTTTTAAGGCAGTTTTTTATTTATTGATTTCAAAGAATTTTTATTTAGGCAAATAAGATAATAAGCCTAAAAATCTTGCTCTTTTTATTGCTTGAGCTAATTGCCTTTGATGCTTAGAACAAAGACCAGTTTTTTTCTTAGATTTTATTTTAGCTGAAGTCGCAACAAATTTATTGAGAAGTTCCGTGTTTTTGAAGTCAATTTCTTTTAAGTTTCGTTGGCAAAAACGACAAGCAGTTTTCATATTTTTTATCTTTTAAATGATTTTTCTAAAAAGGCAAATCCTTAACATCGATTTCTTCTTCCTTTTCTGAATAATTTTCTTTTTGATTATTATTTCCTCCCTTTTTATTCTCTTCATCCTTTTTTTTACTAGAAAAAGGCTCGTCTTCGTCAATGATAGGGATGGTTTCTGACTGAGTTGGTTTTGAATAAGGTTGGGAGTTATTTTTATAAGAATTTGATGATCCCGAGAAGCCTTGTTCTCTTGGGCCCATCTGCATTCTTTCTCCGACAATTTCAGTTTTATACATTTTTTTACCAGAAGAATCCTCCCATGATCTAGTATTTAATCTTCCTTCTATTAAAACCAGGGAGCCCTTATTCAAAAACTGAGACGCAATTTCTGCTAAATTTCTCCATAAAACTATATTATGATATTCAGCTTCTTCTTGTTTTTTACCAGATTCTCTGTCGGTCCAAATTCTATTTGTAGCTATACTAAAATTACAAACAGTTTTTCCAGAAGCAGTATTTTTAAGAATTGGATCGGCGGTTAATCTTCCCACCAAAAATACTTTATTTAAATACATAAAACTAATTTAATATTTCGTCTAACTTTTTTTCAATATCTTTTAACTCGGCTTTTTTCCTTGTTTTTGATAAAGGTTTTTTTCTAGAAATTTCTTGCGCTTCTATTTTTTTTCTAGAACAAAGAATAAAACGAAGAATGTTATTTTCTTCCTTAATTTCTTTTTCTAGTTTTTTTATATCCTCTTTTTTTAGAAAAAACTTTATGCTTCCTAGATAGGCTTGAATTTCTTTTTTGATCGAATAACTTAAATTTATTTTTTTAAGATTTTCAGAGATATCTAAAAGTCCTTCCTTCTCCTGAATACAAGTTTCTAATTTTTGTTTTATATCTTTGGCGTCTAATTCAGACAACTTTGATGATAATATATATGCTAATTCGTAATATTTCATTTTTTTTATATCTTAAATTCTATTACATCACCGTCTTTAACGATATAATCCTTGCCAACGGTTTTTATCTCACCCTTTTCTTTGGTTTTCGCCCAGGAATTATTTTTTGCTAAATTTTTCCACTGAACGACCTCTGATTTTATAAATTTATCTTTAAAATCAGAATGAACTTTTTCTGCGGCTTCCGTGATTTTAGATTCTTTTTTAATGGGCCAAGCCCTAATTTCTTCTCCTCCCTTAATTGTATAGAACGTTATCAATCCTAGAACATTATAGCAGGTTTGGATTAGATAATCAAGGCAAAACTCTATGCCCATTTCTTTAATTTCTGATTCAGATAGTTCAGATAGTTCTTTCTGCATTTGAATGTCAATCTTTGCAGGGACAATGTTAATATCATTTTCTTCGCTTGTATTGATTACATGAATGATTGGTTTTTGAGTCAGAAATTGATATTCTTTAATTAATTCTTTTTCTTCTTCCTTGATTTCTAATTCGGATATCTTCTTTTCTTGAGAAAGATGTTTCTCAATTTTTCTCAGAATTTCTAGTTTTTTTATTACTTCTTTATTTCCTGTTTTTGCTTGTCTTTCTATTTTTTCAAGAGCACTTTCTATTGTTTCTATGTCTTTAAGTATTAGTTCGGTTTTTATAATTTCTATATCTCTTTTTGGGTCTAAGTTTTTTTCTACATGCTCCACATTGTCTGCTTTGAAACCTCTTATTATTTCTAATATAATTTGACACTCTCTTATTTGAGCTAAAAACTGGTTTCCTAGTCCTTCTCCCTGATGAGCTTTTTTAACTAGACCGGCAATGTCTACAAACTCAATAGAAGCAGGGGTTATCTTCTTAGGGCTTACTATCTTTGCTATTTCGTTCAATCTTTTGTCGGGAACAAAAACCTTTCCTATGTTTGGAGAGATAGTAGTGAAGGGGTAAGGAGCGATTTCTACCTGATTATTTGTTAAAGCCTTAAATAAAGTTGATTTGCCTGCGTTGGGCAGGCCTACTATTCCTACTGAAAGCGACATAATATTTTATACTATATTAACTAATTTAATGAGTCAATGCTTTTATAGTTATTTTTGAATGTGATATAATGATAAATATGAATAAAAAAACATCTATTTTTAGAGCATATGATGTAAGGGGAAAATATCCGGAAGAAATAAACGAAGAAAAAGCTTTTGGCATAGGCTATGCCTTAGGTTCTTTTTTAGAGGGCAGTAAAATAGTTGTAGGAATGGATGCTAGGAAGTCGTCTGCTTTGCTGAAGAAATTTCTGGTGAAAGGACTTTTAAGATCAGGTAAGAAAGTAATAGATATTGGAATAAGTAACACGCCCATGCTTTATTTCGCTATGACGAAGTGGGGTTTTAACGGAGGAGCTATGATAACTGCTTCTCATAATCCAGCTGAATTTAACGGAGTAAAAATGGTAAAAAATGAGAAAGGAAATATTCTGCAGATAGGCGAGGAATCAGGAATAAAAGAAATAGAAAAAATTTTCTTGAAGCCAATTAAACCTAAAAAAGTAAAATATCAAGTGGAACAGAGAAGTATTTTGAACGAATATATAGAAGAGTTGATTGGTAAAATAAATAAAAAAAACGGATTAAGAATAGTTATTGATTATGGGAATGGCGTTGGGAGCATATCTGGAAAACCATTTTTTAAAAAAACTAATTTTGAAATTTTTTCTATATTTTCAGAGCCAAAACCAGATTTTCCTAATCATGAGCCCAACCCTCATGTTGAAGAAAACTTCAAATCTCTCATTAAGGAAGTTATTAAAAAAAAGGCCGACATGGGGATTTTTTTTGATGGAGATGCCGATAGAGCTGTTCCCGTTAACGAAAAAGGAGAAGTCATGAGGGGCGACGTTTTAATTGGCATACTTTCCTTAGATATATTGAAAGATTCTAAAGAAAAAGAAATTTATTATGATTTAAGATGCACTAAGACGCTTAAAGAAGAGATAGAGAAAGCGGGAGGAATTCCCATCAAAATGAGAGTAGGAAATCCATATTACAAGAAGAAATTAATAAAAAGAGGAGGAGCTTTGGGGGGTGAAACTAGCGGTCACATAATGTATAAAGAACATTATTGTATTGATGATGGACTTTATGCAATGATAAAACTTATTAATATAATGCAAGAAACTGGTAATTCTCTTTCAGAGCTTGAAAAGCCTTTTATGAAATATAGTAAAACTTACGAGATTAATATAGAAGCAGATAATAAAGAAGCTAAAATAAAAGAGATTGAGAAAAACTACCTCAAAAAAGATGGCAAAATTGAAAAAATAGACGGGCTAACCGTAGAGTTTGAAGATTGGTGGTTTAATGTTCGCCCTTCAAATACAGAAAATCTTCTCAGGTTGAACTTAGAAGCAAAAACAAAAGAACTGATGTTAGAGAAGAAAGAAGAGGTGACTAAGATGATTTTAAAATAAAAAAACTCTTTTCAATAAGGAGTTTTTTAAATTAATTTAGATCTTAGATTAATCCCATTCTATTCTTTGTTTTTTCGAGTGCAGACTGAGCTATTATCCTGGCTCTTTTTTCTCCTTTCTCTAGTATTTCGTTAATATAGAATTCTCTTGATGCTATTTCTTTTTTCCTTCTAGAGAAAGGTTCAAATTCTTTTATGAGAAGATTTGATAAAGACTCTTTAAGTTCTTTATAATCTTTTCCCTTAAACTCTTTCTCAATTTCTTTGATTGGCTTTTCTTTAACAATACTATAAATAGTTAAAAGGTTAGATATTCCTGGTTTTTTCTTTAGATCATATTTTATCTTTTTTTCGGTGTCAGTAACAGCTGACATTATTTTTTTTCTTAAATTTTCCGGACTATCAAATATTCCAATACGTGTTTGGTCAGGATCGCTTTTAGACATTTTTTTATTTGGTTCTTGGAGGGACATAATTTTAGCCGAAGATTCTATTATTATAGCTTCTGGTTCTTTAAACGTTTCTCCGAACTTATTATTGAATTTTCTGGCAATAGTTCTGGTTAGTTCAAGGTGTTGTCTTTGATCTTCTCCCACGGGAACTTTGTCAGCCTGTTGTATAAGAATATCTGCGGCCATTAGAATGGGATAGTTCAACAAACCTGCATTTATATCCTTGGGTTGCCTCTTCGACTTGTCTTTGAATTGAGTCATTCTTTTTAAGTCTCCTACGGGAGTTACTGTGCTTAACAACCAAACAAGTTCACTTATTTCCTTTATTTTAGATTGTATATAAATTATACATTTTTCTGGATCTAGTCCTGCTGCGATAATATCAATAGCTTTTTCTTTTACTGCTTCGTTGTAATCATTTGGGTCGTAAGAGGTAGTCAAGCCATGCAAATCAGCAATAAAAAACACGCATTCATTTTTTTCTTGAAGTTGATTATATTGCTTGACTGTATTCAAGTAGTTTCCTATATGAAATTTTCCAGTGGGACGTATCCCAGTTACTATTCTCATTTTAAATTTCAATTACTACTGGCAGAATCATTGGCTTTCTTTTTGTCTTTTTAAAAAGGAAGGAGCCAATTTTATTCCTTATTTCGTCTTTAATGTAATACCAGTTTATTGCTCCGTTTGAACCAGTAGCCCCATTAACAATTTTAATTACCTTTGTTCTTGTTTCTTTAAGTAAATCTTTTGATTCTTTAAGATAAACGAATCCTCTTGATATTATATCAGGAGATCCCATTACTTTACCAGTTTTCTTATCCACTATTACTACGACGACAAACATTCCTCCCTCTCCTAATGTTTGACGATCCCTTAGAACTATTTCTCCAACATCTCCAATTCCCAAACCGTCAACCATAATTTCATTTGAGGGAACTTCTTCTTTTGAAATAAATATTCTTTCTTCATTCATTTTAATTACCTGTCCATTATTTGGAATTACAATGTTTTTCTCAGGTATATTTTTTTCTTGAGCTAATTTTCCGTGACTAACCATCATTGAGTATTGTCCGTGAATTGGCATGAAGTATTTAGGTTTCATTATTTCAATCATTTTTTTGAGCTCCTCTTGATGAGCATGTCCTCCTGCATGGATATCCATCATCTTGTAATGAAATAAATTTACCCCTTTTCTTAGAAGACTGTCTTTAATATTTTGAACCGTTCTTTCATTTCCTGGGATTACCGAAGAAGAGAAGATTATATTGTCCCCCTTTTTAATTTTTAAATGAGAATATTCTTGATTGGCTATTCTCATTAAAACAGCCGATTCTTCTCCTTGAGCTCCCGTACATAAAAGAGTTATCTTTGAGTCTGGATACTTGTCCATTTCCTTCGGTTTTATTAAAGTTCCTTTCTTTGTTTTAATATGGCCCAGATTCTTACAAATTTCTATGTTAATTTTCATTGTACGTCCGTCTACTGCTACTTTTCTTCCATATTTTTCAGATAAAGTTATTATCTGCTGGATTCTATTAATTAGAGAACCAAAGGTAGCAGCGATCATTCTTCCTTCAGATTTTTTGAAAATATTATCAAGGTTTTCAAAAATAATTTTTTCCGAAAGAGAATGTCCTTCTTTTTCAGCTCCAGTCGAATCTGACATCAAAAGTAATATTTTATTCTTGCTAATCTTATCAAGTTCTTCAAAGTTGGTAGGGGAATCATTTACTGGATTTTCATCGAACTTGAAGTCAGACGTATGAACAATATTTCCTACGGGAGTATTTATTAACAATCCAAGATTATCTGAAATATTGTGGATTTGTCTAAAGAACTTTACTTTAAAAGGACCAAGATTTATTTTTGATCCATCTTTTACTTGATGAATTTCCAGTTTGGGCTGATTAGGGAAATCCTCTTGCCTTCTCATAATAATCCCCATTGTTAACCGAGAAGCGTAAAGAGGAGGATTTCCTATTTTATCTATCATATAAGGAATAGCTCCAATGTGGTCATAATGACCGTGAGTAAAAACTACCCCCAGAATCTTTTTCTTTTTATTCTCTTGGCGTAAATAGGAAATATTGGGAATAATATAATCTACTCCAGGAGTTCCCTCGCTAGGCATCCTTAGTCCCATGTCTAAAATTAAAATGCCATTCTTATTTTCTAAGAGTGTCATATTTTTTCCTACCTCGCCCAATCCTCCGAGGGGAATTATTCTAAGATATTCTTTGTTTTTTTTATTCATAAATTAAAAATAAAATAAAAATATTAGTACTATTTTTTATTATTTATGTTAAGTAATTAATAATTGGTGCCGGAGGCGGGAGTCGAACCCACAAGCCCTTACGGGCACATGAATCTGAATCATGCATGTTTGCCAATTTCATCACTCCGGCCAAGGGTTACCAGGATCTTTTGGTTCTAATAAACCACTTGTTTATTTCCGAAAAGCGTTTTGAGGGATCAATTATTTTATTATTGTTTATCCCTTTAATTTTAGAATCAGCCATATAAATATAATCTGGGCTGTAAAGGAAAACAGCTGGCGCATCACCTAATAATACATCTTGAAATTTTTCATAGTTTTCTTGCTGCGTTTCAAGATTTATACTTGTTCTTCCTTTCTCTAGGAAAGAATCTGCTTCATCACTTTCATATATTGACAAATTTAATCCTGGATCTTTCTTCTGAGAAGAATGCCAGAAAGGGAAAGGATCAGGGATAGAACTTAACATTTGACCGAACAATAAGCTGTCGTATTCCCTCGTTCTTATAAAGTTATTTTCTAAGATAGTTCTACTATCTACTATTTCTAATTCTAATTTTACTCCTGCTTTTTTCCACTGTTCTTTGATTAAATTAGCCACTTCTATTAATTGAGGTTGATTTATGGTGACTAATGAGAATTGAAGAAGTGTTTTTTCTTCCGAAACAGGGAAACAAATCTCATTCAGTTTGCTTATAGTGGCATTTGCTACTTTCCCGGTGCCAGAAGTTAAATCTGATGGTTCAAGAATGTCTGCGGCATATTTTTCTTGAAAGCTAATTACTGCTTTTTTTGTTAAGTTCCCGAAGTATCCAGTTATATCTCCTTCCGGATAAACCGAAGGATCTCCAGCTAAGCATTTTTGTAGCTCTTCTACTTCTTTCCCTTGGCTGCCAATTTGAAGGACTGAACTAAATTGAAAGGCATTGGTTTTGCTTATATGTTTTATTCTAAATCCATTTTCGTCAAGATCTTTAAATCCCGTTTCTTGAAAGATGTTATTGGCTTTGTCTAAATCATATTTATATATCTGAGAAGGAGTAGAGTAACCGTATAGTTCTGGCATTATTGGAGAAGAAACAATCGTGCCTTGTCCTAAAAGAATTTTATTCAATATCTCTTCTTTGTCAGTTGCATAATTAAGAGCCCTTCTTATATCTGAATTCTCTAAAATATCTTTTTTAGTATTTAAAAAAATAGCGAAATATCGAGGAAGAATGAAAGTATTAAAATCAAATCCTCCTTCAGTAAAATTATTAAAGTATTCCTTGTTTGTTAAAGTAAAACCATTTATTTCTTTTCTTCTCGCTGCTCTTATTAATTCTTCTTCATTATTATAAAAATTAAATTTAACTTCAGAAATAAATGGACCTTCATTATAATAATTAGAGTTTCTCTCCAGAGTAATTGAATTTATAAAGCCTGATTTTTCTTTATTTATTTCTTTAAATTTATAAGGCCCGCTTCCTACTGGCTCTAAGTTATAATTACTTAAGGAAAAATTTTCTAAAGGAATGTTATTCCAAATATGCTTAGGAAGAATTTTCAGAGTAGTGCTCTCTAAGAAGACAAAAGATGGTTTGTTAAGATTAAATCTAATTTTGTAATCAGAAATTTTTTCGACTTCTATTCCCAACCATTCGGCTCTTAAAGGACTCTTGAATCCTGAGTTTTGAATCGTTTCTATGGTAAAAGCTATGTCTTCTGTTGTTAGTTTTTCTCCATCCGACCAGAAAACATTTTCTTTTATATTAAATTCATAAATCTTCCCTTCGTCTTTAATTTCAAAGTCCTTGGTTATATCTTCAATTAGCTCCCCATCTTTATCGTATTTCATTAGTCCGGAATATACTATTTCACTTAAATCTCTGTCTGCGTCGTTTAATACTGCGTATACGGGATTTATAAATCTCGGCTGACCTATTAATCCTTCTATGTGAGTTCCTCCTATAGAAGGTTTTATTTCTGTCCTTTCAAGATATAAATTAAATATTAAGAACAGAGAAGAGGAAATAAAAAGAACAGAAAGTAAACAAAAAAAACACTTTTCTTTTTTAGAAAGAATAGTAGGTAATTTTCTCCACTGCCTTAAACTAGGCCAGGAACTTTTTTTGTTTAGTTTTCTTCGCAAGTTCATTAATAAACAAGATTCAATAGAGCCAGGACTATAAATGCTATTCCTAAGACAGTAGATACCCAGAAAAGATTCTTTTGTAAACCTCTTCTAGCGCCATACGTTTCCCCGCTTCCTCCAAAGGCAGAACCTAAAGCCGTTCCTCTTTGCTGGAACAGGATTGATGTAACTAAAGAAATAGCAACTAATATTTGGATTATAGGAAGAATTGATTTCATAATTAATTTAAAGGCGATGAGCAATTGAGCTAATTATCCAGACTGTTATTGTGGTCCAAAAAAGAGGAACAAGTCCGTCGATAATTAAATGAGGGAAAATGATCTTTATTGACCAGACTATTCCTATATTTATTACTAAGGTAAAAAAACCAAAAGTTATTATTCTTAAAGGTAAAGTTATTAGCTTTAGAATAGGCTTTATAAAAAAATTAATCAAGCCCAAAAACAATCCGGCGAGATAAAGAGTCTTTGCTGTCTCTAACTCTACTCCATTAACAAGTTGGCTTGCCAGCCAAATTGCTATTATCCCAGCAATGATTTGAAATAATAGTTTTCTTAATTTACCAGTCATGCTATAATAAGTCAATAAGTAATAATATCAAAATATTAATTATTTTTCAATGACAGTTAATATAATTTTGATTATTATTCTTAAAAAAGTTATAATTTAGAGTATGAATAAAAGAAGAGGTTTTACTTTGATAGAGCTATTAATGGTTCTATTAATTATTAGTATTCTGAGTACTATTACTTTTAGTACTTTACAACATCAAAGAATGAAGGCAAGGGACGCAAAGAGAAGAGCTGACTTTGATGCCTTGAGAAAATCATTAGAGCTTTATTATACATCAAATAATCGTTATCCAGCTCAAGACGGAACTTTTGTTTGTATCGAAGATAGCGACCCTTTTAAAGAAGTAATGGATGATTTTATAAGCTATATTCCGGAGGATCCTCGATATGATCAAACTTATCCTAGCGGAACTACGTCTTGTTATTATTATATTACTATAAATAATGGCCAAGATTTTAAGGCAAAAACAATTTTAGAAAGTGAGATGGAATGGTATGAAATATATTCGGTTGGAGGTAGGAATATTGATTAGTGTTTTTATTTTTTTTTAGAAGCCTGCTTTATGAGTGGGTTTTTTATTTCAGATCTTGACAATAATCAACTAGAAAATTAAAATATAAAGTTAGCAGTCAAAGGTCGTAATTGCTAATTTAATAAAATTATTAAATAAAAATATTATTTAAAAATTGATATGAAGATAAAACCATTATCAGACCATGTTGTTATTGAGCCAATATCGCAAGAGGAAAAAACAAAAACTGGCATTCTGGTTCCTACAACCGTGGAAAAAGAAAGGCCAGAACAAGGTAAGGTGGTAGCAGTAGGTCCCGGTAAAAAGACAAATTCAGGCAATATTATTGCTCAGGAAGTGAAACCAGGCGACATCGTTTTATTTACCAAGTATGGTCCGAACGAAGTAAAGGTCGATAACAAAAAATATCTTATTGCAAAGCAGGAAGATATATTAGCAATCTTAGAAAAATAAATTTATTATGGCAAAAGAAATAGAATATTCAGAATTAGCTAGGAAAAAACTTAAGCAAGGCGTTGACAAGCTAGCTAATGCAGTAAAAATAACTCTAGGACCGAAGGGTCGTAATGTTGTTTTGGAATCAGGATTTGGACCGCCTACTATTACTAATGATGGCGTAACCATTGCAAAAGAAATCGAGTTGTCGGACAGAAAAGAGAACCTTGGAGCAGAAATAATTAAAGAAGTAGCCCAAAAAGCTAACGATGCTGCTGGAGACGGAACTACTACAGCTGTCTTATTAGCTCAAACAATTATTTCTGAAGGATTAAAAAATGTAGCCGCTGGAGCAAGTCCTCTTGCTATCAAGAGGGGCATTGCTGCGGGGACCGTTAGAGTCGTAGCGGCTTTAAAAGAAGCGGCTAAAGATATAAGTACCAGAGAAGAAATTGCTCAAGTAGCTACTATTTCTGCTGAGAATTCTGAACTCGGGAATTTGATAGCAGAAACAGTAGATGAAGTAGGAAAAGACGGAGTGATTACTGTTGAGGAGTCAAAAACTTTTGGTCTTCATAAAGAAGTTGTTAAGGGTTTGCAGTTTGATAGGGGGTTTATTTCTCCTTATATGATTACAGATATCGAAAAAGCGGAAGCAGTTTTCGAAAATCCTTACATTCTAATTACTGATAAAAAAATATCTTCTTTAAGTGATATTCTTCCGTTATTAGAAAGTTTAGCTAAAGCAGGTAAGAAAGAGTTAGTTATTATTACTGAAGATCTTGACGGCGACGCTTTGGCAACCTTAGTTGTAA
The DNA here is from genome assembly GCA_964445905.1 of uncultured Candidatus Saccharibacteria bacterium. Taxonomy (GTDB): domain Bacteria; phylum Patescibacteriota; class Minisyncoccia; order Minisyncoccales; family JAGGXC01; genus CAYUNN01. The sequence goes on from CAYUNN010000003.1 coordinate 54,056, forward strand.
ACAAGATTAGAGGTGTCTTTAATACTTTAGCGGTCAAAGCTCCTGGTTTTGGTGATCGGAAAAAAGAGACGCTCGACGATATTGCTTGCGTTACTGGGGGACAGGTTGTTTCTGAAGAAAAGGGAATGAAACTAGAAGATGTTAACGAAGAGATGCTTGGTCAAGCAAGAAAAGTTATCTCCACTAAAGAAAATACTACAATAGTTGAAGGCAAGGGTTCTAAGGAAAGTATTGAAGCAAAGATTAACCAGATTAAAAAATCAATTGAAGTAACTACTTCTGATTTTGATAAAGAAAAACTTCAGGAAAGATTAGCAAAAATTAGCGGAGGAGTAGCAGTTATTAAAGTGGGAGCAGCTACCGAGGTTGAACAAAAAGCTCTTCAGCACAAAGCAGAAGACGCTTTAGCTGCTACGAGAGCAGCTGTTGAAGAAGGCATAGTTCCTGGTGGCGGAGTTGCATTACTAAGAGCTATTAGTGCCCTTGACGGATTGGATCTAGAAGGAGAAGAAAAACTTGGAGTTAAAATTTTGAGAAGAGCTCTCGAAGAACCAATCAGACAAATTGCTGATAACGCTGGAGTAGAAGGGTCTGTTGTAGCAGCAAAAGTTAAAAACCAAAAAGGAAATATTGGGTTTAATGCTGCCACTGGCGAGTTTGAAGACTTGTTAAAAGCGGGAATTGTTGATCCTACTAAAGTAGTAAGATCTGCTTTAGAGAATGCAGCTTCAGCAGCAGCTATGTTGCTTACTACAGAAGTATTGATAGTTGACGAACCCGAAAAAGAAGGAGAAAGCAAGGGAGGTCATCAAATGCCTTCAATGCCTGGCTATTAATACAATAGTTTGTTTTTTTGAGAAGTGGAAAGCGGCTCATATTGAGCCGTTTCTGTTTTCTTAAGATTGCCAAAATCGTTAATTTAAATTACTATATTAATAAAGGTCTTGATATAAAATAAAATATCAAAAAAATGTATATTAAAATTGGAATAGGTGTAATAGTCATAGTGTTCCTTTGGTTAATTTTAGCATTTAATCGTTTTGTTGTTCTTCGCAATAGAGCAAAAGAAGCTTGGGCGGATATTGATGTTCAATTAAAAAGGAGATATAACTTGATTCCTAATTTAGTTGAAACGGTCAAGGGTTATGCCACTCACGAGAGAGGAGTTTTCGAGAATGTTACTAAAGCTCGAAGTAGAGCTATTGAAGCGGGAAGCGTTGAGGAACAGGCTAAAGCAGAAAATGCTCTTTCTTCTACTCTTAAATCTCTTTTCGCAGTAGCCGAAAATTATCCTGATTTAAAAGCTTCAAATAATTTTATGGAATTGCAAAGAGAATTAAGAGATACTGAAGATAAAATTCAAGCAGCTAGAAGATTCTATAATACCAATGTAAGAGATCTTAATATTAGAGTTGAAGTTTTTCCTGCTAGTATTATTGCTAAAATGTTTAAATTCAAGAAGATGGACTTTTTTGAACTTGAAGAATCTTCTGTCGCCAGAGAGCCAGTAAAAGTAAAATTTTAAATAAACTATGGATAATCTCTATACTCATGCTGAGTCAAACACTCGTAAAACTTTTATGTTAATAGGATTATTTTTAGTTCTATTAATTATTTTGGGTTGGTTATTTAGCTATTTGCTTGGTAGCTATATTATTTTAGCAATAGCAGTAATTTTCAGTATTAGTATGAGTATTGGAAGCTATTGGTTTTCAGATAAGATTGTTCTTAGGATGACAAAAGCTCAGCCCATAGAAAAAAAAGACAACCCAGAACTTTACAGATTAGTGGAAAATTTATGTATTGCCGCCGGGCTTCCACTTCCAAAGATATATATTTTGAACGAGTCCCAACCCAATGCTTTTGCCACTGGCAGAGATAAAAACCATGCGGTAGTAGCTGTTACCCGAGGATTATTGGATAAACTAGAAAGGGTGGAATTGGAGGGCGTTATAGCCCATGAATTATCGCATATTGGCAATAAAGATATGTTGCTTCAGACAATTGTAGTAGTGTTGGTAGGAATTATAGCATTACTATCTCACTTTTTTTTAAGGATCAGTTTTTTTGGCGGAGGAAGGAAAAAAGGCTCGGCAGGATTAATCATTTTAGTTTTAGGAATAATTGCAGCAATTCTTGCTCCTCTAGCAGCTACTTTAATAAAGTTGGCTATTTCCAGAAAGAGGGAATTCTTGGCTGATGCTGATGGAGCATTGCTTACAAGGTATCCGGAAGGGTTAGCCCGTGCTTTAGAGAAGATTTCTAGCGACAACAGTTCTTTGAGAGTGGCTAATAGTTCCACCGCTCATCTTTTTATTTCATCCCCTTTTAAAGGAAAAGAATCCAAAAGTTTTTTTAAGAAGTTATTTTTGACTCATCCTTCTGTTGACGATAGAGTCAATGCTTTAAGGGGAATGAGGATATCATAAGTGGAGGGGTGCGCCGAATGGCAAGGCACTGGTTTGGAGTACCAGCGGGAGTTTCTCCTTTGCAGGTTCGAATCCTGTCCCCTCCGCCAATTTTCACTTTTTGAATCTTGAATTAGTTCTTATTAAATAATTCTTATTTTAAATTGAATTTTGATTTTTTTTATAAATTATGAAAGAAAAAGAACTTCATAGAGTAGTTTCAACCGCTATTATTTATAAGAATGGTAAATATCTTTTATTAAAGAGAAGTTTAGATAAAAAAGTATTCCCAGGGAAATGGACAGTTCCGGGTGGCGGATTGGAAACAAGCGATTATATTCATACTCCGAAAACGACAAATCAACATTGGTATTTTGCTATAGAGAATTCTTTAAGAAGGGAAATTAAAGAAGAATGTGGTTTAGAAGTAGGTAAAGTTAAGTATTTATTGGATTTAGCTTTTATTATGCCTGACGGGACTCCTGTAATTACCCTTAGTTTTTATTGTCCTTATAAGTCTGGAGAAGTAATAATTGATGAAGAAAACGATGATTATGCTTGGGTTAACTATGAAGAGGCTAAAAACTATGATTTAATTGAAGGTCTTTTAGGTGAGATTGAAATGGTTGATAGGATATTGAAAGGTGGTAACGATATTAAATATTGTCATTAATATTATTATTTGTTATCTTGATTTAACATAAATATTATTAATTTATTCTTATTATGAATTTTGAAGATTTATTTTCACTGGCCAATATTAGTAATTTTATTCAAGGAGCTCCCAGGGGTTTATGGGATTGGTTTTTTTTTACAGGAATAAAAATAATAGTTATTTTAGTAATAGCTTTTGTTTTTTATAAAATCGCTAAAATTTTAATAGGTCGTACTATAAAAGAATTAGTTAAGTCTGATAAATCCTCTCCTGATTGCGAAGAATCAGAAAAGAAAAGAAAAAATACTCTAATTAGAATCTTTAATAATATTTTAAGAATTCTTGTTTTAGTAATTGTTGCTTTGACTATTCTTCCAGAAATAGGAATTGATCCTACGGGACTCTTGGCTGGAGCAGGGATTATGGGCATAGCAATAGGTCTTGGTGCAAGATCTCTAATCCAAGATTTTCTTGCCGGAATATTTATAATTTTGGAAAATGAATACAGAATAGGAGACGTAGTGTGCTTAGATGATACTTGCGGTTCTGTCCAAGATATTACTTTAAGAAAAACAATTCTCCGGGATTTAAATGGAGCAGAACATCATATTAGCAATGGATCTATTAGAAAAGCATCTAATATGTCTAAAGACTTTGCTCGAATTAATTTAGACCTTGGCATAGCTTATAATTCAAGCTTAGAAAAAGTCATAAGAGTGGTCAACGAAGTAGGAGAGAACCTTGCCAAAGATGAAAAATGGGGAAGTTCTATCTTAAAAGCTCCTCAATTTGAGAGAGTAAATGATTTTGCTGATTCAGCAATTATTATAAAAATACTTGGAGAAACTGCTCCTTTAAAGCAATGGGCAGTAGCAGGGGAGTTGAGAAAAAGATTAAAGATTGCTTTTGACAAGGAGGGCATAGAAATACCTTTTCCTCAAATTGCAGTTTGGCCTAAAGGAGAGAAGTTGTCTTGATATAAAATAATATTAAGCATTGAAAGTAAAAATACCAACTCTTAATGGCTGGTATTTTTGATTAAAATAAAGGGTAAATTTTAATTAATTAGTTTATCGTATATTTTCAAATACTCTTTAGCTGATTTTTCCCACGAGAAATCTTTTTTCATTCCATTTAATTGAATTCTTTCCCATGTTTTTTTATCTTTAAAAGTAATCAAAGCTTTTTTTATTGCTCCAAAAAATTTTTCTGATTCGTATTCTTTAAAAGTAAAACCAGTTTCTAAGGACATAACGGTATCTTTAAGGCCCCCAGTCTCTCTAGCGATAGGGACAGATCCATATCTCATAGCTATTAACTGTCCTAATCCGCACGGTTCAAAAAAAGATGGCATTAAAAACATATCTGAACCTGCGTAGATTTGATGAGCCAACTCTTCGTTAAAAGTTGTTTCTAGTCCAATTTTATCTGGATATTTATCTGTCATCTTTAATAAAAATTCTTCATATTTTTTCATTCCCTTCCCCAGAATAACCAACTGAACATTTTCTTTCATTAAAGAATCAAATATTTTTTCAATAAGATCAAATCCTTTTTGATCTGCTATTCTTGATACCATTCCAATAAGAGGAATGGTTTTATTGGATTTTTTAAAGAATTTCTCTTGCAGGAACTCTTTATTGTCTTTCTTTTTTTTAATATTACTATAGGAATAATTTGATTGAATGTTAAGATCATTTTCTGGGCTCCAATATTCAACGTCTAGTCCATTGATTATTCCTAATAAATCACTCTCTCTTTTCTTTAATTCTTGCTCAAGGCCGAATCCATATTCTGAAGTTAAGATTTCCTTTGCATAAGTCGGAGAAACGGTGCTGATTAGATCAGTGTTTTGAATTCCTACTTTTAATGAATTTACTTCTTGATCAAAATTTGTTTCTAGTAAATTATTTACTATTTCTTTAGAATAAATGCCTTGATAACCAAGATTATGAATTGTTAAAAGATTGCTAATTTTTTCACCTCTTTCTTTTAAAATATAGGGGATGGTCGCCGTATGCCAATCGTGGCAATGAATGATGTTTGCTTCCAATATCTGAGCCACTTTAATTCCTGCCATCGATAAAAAGAAAAATCTTTTTGCTTCTCTTCTGGTTCCGTCCGAGGAAGCATCTTCTGAGGTGTAAACACCCTCTCCCTTAAAATATTCTTTATTGTCTATTAACAACAAGGGAACGTCGCTTTCTGGAAGAAGGGTTTTGTAAAGGTCGAACTTTTTCTTTTCTTTCTCGAAATCTACAATTACATCTTTTTTGAAAAGTTCTAGATTTTCATCTTCTCTAGAAATTATTTCATAAAAAGGTAGAACTATTGAAACATCAAGTCCAAGTTTTTTTAACGTTTTAGGTAAAGAATTTACCACGTCAGCTAATCCTCCTACTTTAGCCATGGGCGCACATTCTGCTGCGATAAAAATAACTTTCATATTAATTTATTGATTAATTAACTTAATTTTTTCAGAGATTCTTCTTTTATTTATTTCATCTCCCCATACCATAATATGAGATAAATTAAGAAGATTAAAATATTTTTTATGGGTTTCGTATTCTTCTTTTAATATCTCTAATCCTGTTTCTTTTTCGTAGCTATTTATTAAAAATCTTTCCAGAAAAGCAGTCTTTTCTTTTTCGACATTAAAATCAAGACTAGTTTCGAAATGAGAAACTAGGTTGGCCAAATCGCACACTCTACTACCCTGATGAGACAATCCAAAATCAATCAATCTTATTTTATTATCTTTAAAGAATATATTATAAGGATTTAAATCTCCGTGGACAAAAACTTTATTTTCTTGTTCATATTCCCTTATTTCTCTTTCCATTGAATTAAACATATTTTCTATTTCTATTCCTTCTTCTTCCCTTCTTTCTTTTAAAATAGAAATGTTGTTCTTGATATTGAAAAAATCAATTCCTTTTTTGAGAAAAGATTGTTCAATATTTGCCTTTTGAATTAACGATATTATTTTTACTATTTCTTTAATTTGTTCTCCTTCGGCCTCTTTTCCCTTTTTAATATTTTTGCCAAAGTTTTTTCCTTCAAGGAATTGTTCAAGAAAAAGTCCTAGATCCTTGATGTAACAATAAGGTTTTGGAACTATCTCCTCTTTATTTATTGAAGATAGATAATTGAAAATAAATTGGTTAGATTGGAAGGCATATTCTTGTTCTTGATCTGAATTTGCTATTCCTACGATTTTTTTCTCTTTATTGATCGTATAAAGCATTACTAAACTAAAACTTCTCCAATCAATATATCTTTTGATTGTTTCTATGTCTACGTTGGTAATTTCTTTTAAATATCCTATTTCTTCTCTCCTTTCTTCAAAAACCTCCCTCATTTTTTTAGAAGAGAGAAGAGTGTTTATTTCTTTTAAATCTATCATGAGATTAGATTTTCCTTAGTTCGGGTTGGCCAGATTTTATCTTCTTATATTTTTCTTTGTATCTATCCATCAGTTCCTTAAGATCAAGATCAGCTACCTCTTTTCTCAACAAATCAACAGCATGAATTGCATCATAAATATCATTCTTTGTTTCAAGTTTCCAGATAGCATCTCGCCAAAGAATTGCTTTTTCAAAATTTTTATCTTTTGTTGCTTCTTTCATTTTTCTTTCCATCATTTCAACAAAAGCATGGTAAACCTCCGGTTTGCCTGCTTCAAGAGTCCTTTCTTTAAAAGGAATCTTGGTTGTTTCCTTGTATTGCTTTGCCATTTTTTCAATCTTTCCGCTTCTTTGCCACCAAAATGCCGTAGAGAGTATTTCCTTGTAATATTCCTCTCCTTTTTTTATTTGTTGATTTGTAATTCTTGGCATGCTTTTTAATGCTTCTAAGAGCATCCATGCTCCTTTTTCTATAACTTCAATACTCCACCAAGGTTCTCCCGAAGCCCAGAAAAATTGATCCGAAGCAATGGCTCTGTCAATTTTTTCTTGAGATTTTTGAGTAAGAGTTTTTTTTCTAGAGAGATTAACTACATAATTAAAAAATTTCCATTGAAGTTTATGAACTTTATTTTTTGGGTCCTTCCAGGAATAAAACTGAATTCCTTTATCAATATCTTCTTGCGATGATGCCCAGGTAGACATTAAAGGCGAGAAACTTTCTTTCTTTTCAAAATGATTTGGCAGTTCTGAGAGAAACAATTGATCCGGCTTTTCATTGGATATTATTTTGAAAAGAGTTTTTTCAAGTCCGGGGCGGTGATGGCCAAAAGTTTCTCCATCCATCGCCGTACAAAGATATTCATTTTTATTTAAATCATCTTTTAATAATTCTATAAATTCTTCCCCGTTTCTTATTAGAGCACTCATTATACAATTTGACACTCTTCTTTCTCTGAAAGCGGCAATAATATTTTTTCCATCTTTGATTTCGACTAAATAATCCTTTGGAATAGGGGTAAATTCTCCCTTGTACGATATTTCATCAAGAAGTATCATTTTATAACCGAGTTCGGAAATTACTCTTCCTACATTTTTTGAATAAGCCATTTCGGGAGGGAAAAAACAAACTGGTTTATAGCTTTTTCCAAAATACATCCTGTTAGTTTTTCTATTTTTTTCAACCTGTCTTTTTATTTGATCGTCACTTAAAAATGGTAATAAGGCATGATATTTAGCGCTTTCTGTAAACTCTAACCTTCCTGTTTCAGATAATTTCTTTATATTGGCTATAATTTCTTTATAGCCCTCTCTTGCTAAAAACTCAGTAAGAGCGCCGTTGATATTAAGATTAATTTTGCATTTTTTAATCTTTAAAAAACCTTCAAATAAAGGTTTGTAGGATTCATTTACTACTCTTTCAAGTATTTCTTTTGATTGATCTGATGGTTGATAGATGTGCAAAAAGTTAACCCAGTACATATTTTTTTATTTTCTTTTTTTAATTGTTTTTTTAAATACTTTTATATACTCTTGAGCCGATTTTTCCCATGAAAAATTTTCTTCCATTGCTCTTTTAATTAATTTTTTCCAGCTCTCTTTGAAGTTGTATGAAGTTCTGGCTTGAATAATTGATTCAAACAAAGCAAAGGGATTGTATTCTTTAAAAACAAAACCATTGCCCTTTTCTTCTTCCGGAACAAATTCTTTTACTGTGTCTGCTAATCCGCCAGTTTTTCTTGCAATTGGAATTGACCCATAACGCATTGATTGCATTTGAGTAATGCCACAAGGCTCGAATTTTGAAGGAATTAAAAATGCATCTGAGCCAGCGAAAACAAGATGGGGAAGCTTGGTGTCGAATTCAAACAAATAACCTACCCGTTTAGGATAGTCTTGAGCCGCATTTTTAATAAATTCTTTGTATCTTGATTCTCCGTCACCAAGAAATATAAATTGCAGATCAGTATTTTTAAGAATTTCGTTTATTATTTTTTCAACCAAGTCAAAGCCTTTTTGTTCAGCTAAACGAGAAGCCATTCCAACAACAAAAGTTTCGTCTGACTTATTGAGACCGAAATGCTCTTGAAGATGAATTTTGTTTTTAATTTTATTCTCTATTGTTTTTGAACTGTAATGAACAGGAAGATCTAGCGCTGTTTGGGGATTGTACTTATCATAATTTATACCATTCAATATTCCGTGGATATCTGTTCTTCTTTCTTCTAATAATTTTTCTAGTCCTTCTCCGAATTCAGGAGTCATTATCTCTTTAGCGTAAGTGGGAGAAACGGTGCCGATGGTATCGCTGTACATTATTCCTCTTAACATCCAATTAAGTTTAAAAAGACGAGGATTAAAGAAATCTGGAATAGGTTCATGTCCTGAATCTTTGTCAGCTTCTTTGGAGAACTTAAAATCACACATTCCCTGAAAGTGAAGATTGTGGACTGAAAAAATAGTTGCTATTTTAGAAAGTTCTTTGTCTTCTCGGTAAATAGTGCGGAGGTAGTTAGACAATAGTCCTGTTTGCCAGTCAGAAGCTACAATTATGTCTGGAATCCAAGAAGATTTTTTAATGAATTCTATTGTTCCTCGGCAAAGAAGAGCCCATCTTATTGTATCATCGGAATATCCGTAAACATTAGCTCTTTTTTCGTAATATTCCATATTTTCAAGGAAATAAACAGGAGCAGTTTCTCCGTTGAATGATTTTTTAATATTACAAATTAAGTAAGGATTTTCCCCGGGTTGGTCAGTTGGTACTTTCAAATTTCTTATTTCGTCTTCTAGCTTGCACTTGCCTTCCTTATCAATAGTTCCGTATTTTGGGATAATAATTCTAGCGTCCTGACCTTGTTTTCTTAGTGCGAGCGGGAGGGAGTACATAATGTCTCCTAACCCTCCTGCCTTAGCAAAAGGCGCCGCTTCTGTTGCGACAAATAATATTTTAAGTTTTTTTGTTAACATAATAAAATTTTAACTATTCTTGGTTTGATTTCTGCCTGAATTTCAGGTATTATAACCTTGAATACCAATACATTAATTGTAGCAAACTTTATTTAAAAAGCCATGTCTGATTCTCAAATTGATGAAATTAAGGAAAGACTAGATATTGTTGAAATTATAAAGAGCTATATCAAAGTTGAGAAATGTGGTGCTAATTATAGAGCTTGTTGCCCATTTCACTCAGAGAAAAAGCCTTCTTTTTTTATTTCTCCAAGTCGTCAAATTTGGCATTGTTTTGGGTGCTTTGTTCCGGGTTCTTTGGTAAAAACAGAAAAAGGATTGCATAAAATAGAAAACCTTGAAGTAGGCCAGAAAGTTTTGACACATAAAGGTAATTTTATGCCCATAACTAGAACTTTATGGAGGCCTTACAATGGAGAAATAATTGATATTAAAGTGAGAAAATCAAATCAGAAAGTTTCTCTTACGTCGGATCATAAGGTTTTTACAATCAAGACAAATAATTGTAAGTACAAAAATAGAAAAACAAGATTGTGTCAATGGAATTGCAAGAAAAACTGTCCCGCTAAATATTATTTAGATTATAAGATAGAAAAAGTATCAGCTTTCCAACTAAAGAAAAACGATTATCTTCTTTATCCTATAAACCAAGAAGTTAAGGATATAGATTTTATAAATCTTAATAAATTTTATAATCGCAAGGTAAGTAATTTTGGTCCCGGTATCAAAGAAATTCCAGGTAATCTAAGATTAGATGAAAAATTACTGAAGCTAATTGGCTATTATATTGCTAAAGGAAGTAATCATAAAGCTTATATTAGATTTAGTTTGGGAAATCATGAAGAATCTTTTGCTAAAGAAATAGTGGCCTTGACTAAAGAATTATTCGGAATAGAAGCTAGTATTCATAAAAGGGAAGGAAAGAAGACGGGCCTAGAAATTACTGCTTGTAATTCAAAATTATCCAATATTTTTGAGAATCTTTGCGGAAAAGGAGCAGAAAAAAAACATATTCCATATGACTTTCAATACTTACCCCCCGAGAAACAGAGGATAATTCTAGAAGCTATTTTTAAAGGAGATGGTTATACTGGAAAAGTTTCTAAGTCTAAGAATAGTAAATATAAGAAAATAACTACTATTTCTTTAGTATTAGCTGAGCAAATAAGAGATATTTTGTTAAGATTAAAGATTGCCCCTGGTTTTTATAGTTTCGAGGAAGAAATTGATAAAAATAAAGTTCACCACAGAAAATCTTTTAGCGTAAATTGGCAAGAAAACTATACTCTAAACTTCTCCTCTTTTTATGAAGATCCTAATCAAAGAGTTTTGTATTGGATTGTTCCGATAAAGGAGATTAATAAAAGGCACTACAAAGGAGATACTTTTGATCTGACGGTTACTGGCGACCATTCTTATATGACATCTAGTTTTGTAGTTGGGAATTGCGGAAAGGGCGGTGACGTTTTCGGCTTTGTTAAAGAGATAGAGGGAATTGATTTTGGAGAAGCTCTTAGAGTTCTGGCTAAGAAAGCTGGGGTGGAACTAAAGAAAATAAAGCCAGAAGAAAGAAGTGAAAGGCAAAGACTATATGAGATTTGTGAACTCGCCTGTAAGTTTTTTGAAAAACAATTAGAAGCAAGTCAGACCGGAGAGAAAGTTAAGGAATATTTAACGGACAGAAAAATTAGCAAAGAATCTATTAAAGACTGGAGAATTGGTTATGCTCCTGATAAGCCAAGGAGTTTAACTAACTTTTTAAAATCGAAAGGATATAATTTTTCAGAAATTGAAAAAGTCGGACTAGTAATTAGAAGTAAAGGAGGGGATTACTTTGACAGGTTTCAAAGCAGGATTATTTTTCCTATTTTTGATCTCCACTCTCAAATTATTGCTTTTGGAGGAAGAATTTTCGGCCCAAAGTCAGAGAATGAAATAGCAAAGTACTTGAATAGTCCAGGCACTGTTCTTTATGACAAAAGCAGAACTCTTTATGGCTTGAATAAAGCGAAAGTAGAGACGAGGAAAAAGGATTCAGTTATTTTAGTAGAAGGATATACTGACTGCATAATGGCTCATCAGGCAGGTTATCAAAATACAGTAGCTACTTCAGGAACAGCTCTTACTCTTCCTCAGTTAAAAATTATTAAACGTTATTCTCAAAATCTGATTACTGCTTTCGATATGGATTTAGCGGGTAATGCAGCAACTAAAAGAGGGATAGATTTGGCCCAGCATCTTGATTTTAACATTAAAGTGATCTCTATGCCCGAAGGTAAGGATCCGGCCGATATTATATCTCAGGACCCTGAACTATGGCAGAAATTAACAGGAAACGCTGAATCTATTCTTGATTTCTATTTCAATATTACTCTTTCTAAATTTAATAAAGATAATCCAGAGGATAAAAAAGAAATTTCCAAGCATCTTTTGCCTATAATTAAAAAAATTCCGAATAGAATATTGCAAGTTCATTGGATTCAAAGATTGGCGCAAGAGCTTGGAGTGAGAATGGAAGACATTGAAGAAGAAATAAATAAAGTAAGAATAGAAAGTGAAGAAATAAAAGAAGAAAAAGATCAGCATAAAACCTTAGATAATGTCTTCAAAACAAAAGAACAAATATTAGGAGAAAGATTGATCTCTCTTCTTCTAAATGAGCCGAATCTTTGTGATAAAATAAAAGAAGAAGATTTGCTCCTTATCGAAGAGAGATCTGCAGCTATTGTTTCTAAAATTAAAGCTAATTTTGAAAGCAATTCACCGTTTAACTTTGAAAGTTTTCAGAAAAGTCTTACTGCCGAAGAAAATGAATTTATTAATCCTCTATTTTTAATATCTGAAATAGATTCAGAATTTAGAGAAGTAGAGCCTTGTGAAGAAATAGAAATTTGCTTGAACGAGATTAAATCTTTTGGAATAAAAAGCAAACTAAAAGAGATATCTAACGAAATAAGAAAAGCAGAAGAGTCAGATGATTTTAATAGGACAAAAGATTTGATTGAAAAATTTAATAACTTAGCTCAGAAATTAAATAATAATTAATTATATATATGCCCTCTAAAACAAAAAAAAAGAAAGAAACAAAAAAGGAAGATGGAAAGAAAAAAATAAAAAAAGACAAGTTAAAAACCAAAAAGAAAAAAAAGAAAGAAACAAAAAAGAAGGTTGCTAAAAAAAGTCCTGTTAAGAAAAAAAGAGGTAGTGTTAAAAAGAAAAAGGCAAAAAAGCAAGAAATCTTTCCTGCTGAAAAAGTAGAAGAATTAATCCGAAAAGGAAAATCAAGAGGATTTATAACTTACTCCGAACTCTTGCATGGTTTTCCCGAAATGGAGAAAGACCTTGAAGGGCTAGAGAGCCTTTACAAGGAACTAGAAAGGCATGGCGTTGAAATTAAGCAACCTAAAGATTTTTTAGAGATAAAAAGTGTTAAACAAAAACCGATTAAAGGCTCTAAGGTTGATTTGGTCCAGATGTATTTGAAAGAAATAAGCAGAACAGATTTTCTTACCGCAAAAGAAGAAAAAGAATTAGCGAAAAGAATTGAAAAGGGAGACGAAGAAGCAAAAAAGAAATTAGCCAGAGCTAACTTAAGATTAGTAGTTTCTATCGCCAAAAGATATGTGGGAAGATCTTCTAACCTTACTTTGCTTGATTTGATCCAGGAGGGTAATCTTGGTTTGTTCAGAGCAGTAGAAAAATTTGATTGGAGAAAAGGCTATAAGTTTTCTACTTATGCTACTTGGTGGATTCGCCAGGCAATTACTAGAGCTTTAGCAGATCAGTCAAGGACAATCAGGATTCCTGTCCATATGGTAGAAACAATTTCAAAATATGTTAAAACGAGAAGGCAACTCTCTTTAAGCTTAAGAAGAGAGCCGTTGCCAGAAGAAATTGCAGCAGAAATGGGTATTGATGTAGAAAAAGTCAGGCAAGTTCAGAAAATTTCTCAAAAGACTGTTTCTCTTGAAACTCCGGTTGGGAAGGAAGAAGGAGATAGTACGCTTTTGGAATTTGTAAAAGATGAAGGAACTCCATCCCCGTCTTCCAAGGCAGCAAGGACTATCCTGAGAGAACAGCTGAACGAGATTTTAGTTGATTTAACTCCGCGAGAACAAAAAATACTTTCAATGAGGTTCGGTTTAAAAGACGGGATAAACCATACATTAGAAGAAGTAGGTCAGGTATTTGGAGTAACCAGAGAAAGAATTCGTCAGATTGAAGCAAAAGCTCTAGAAAAGATAAGACAACATAAAGGATTAACTAAATTGAAAGGTTATAAATAACTGGATTTCTTTGATTTGATTTAATAAAATTAGATAATGGGATATTCAGGTAAATTAGAATTAAAAAGGAAAGCTCGTTTTCTTCGAAAGAAAGGATTATCAATAAAAGAAATCGAGAAAAAGTTAAAAGTTTCGAGGTCTTCAATCAGTTTGTGGGTACGTGATATTGAGTTAAGCAATCAACAAATAAAATATTTATATGCTAGCAAAAAGACAGGAGCATTGAAGGGGAGTATTATCGCGGCGAGGAATAAGAAAAAGGAAAGAGAAAAATTGGTTTATCGATTGCTTAAAGAAGGTGAAGAACAAGTAGGGAAAATTTCAAAAAGAGATAGGTTTATAGCTGGGATATCTTTATATTATGGAGAAGGAGGAAAAACAGACGGACAAGTATCATTTACAAACTCTGATCCTTATGCTATAAAGTTTATGGTAAATTGGCTTAGGGAATTTTATAGCATTAGCGAGAACAGAATAAGAGGGAGCTTATATGTTCATGATAATTTAGATAAAGATAAAGCCGAAAAATATTGGTCCAGAATTACTAAAATTCCTTTAAAACAATTTACAAAAGCATATATAGTGCGTAATAATCCGAAGAGATTGAGGAAGGTCAAAAATCAACATGGAGTTTTCAGAATAAAAATAAGCGATGCTAATTTACATAGAGAAACAATGGGTTTGATTTCCGGATTATTCAAAAAATAAAATTATTCCGCGGTGGCGCAATGGTAGCGCGAGGGCCTGTAAATTTTTGCAGCTTCTTCGAGAAATCGAAGTTGAAAAATAAGGTGAATTGCGGGAAGTCTAAGGATTTATTGTCTATGATAATCCGCAGCCAAGCTTGTTTAATAACAGGAAGGTTCAGAGACTTATAGCGCCTTACATCCCAGCGTATTAGACGGGGATGATGAGATAGTCCACCCCTAGTGGAAACATTAGGATAAAGTGTAAGCCCCAGGTTGCAGGTTCGAATCCTGCCCGCGGAGCAGTTCTGCAAATTCGGGCATTTTTGCCCGTTTTTCTATTGAAATTGGCTGTTCGAAAATTTCAGGTTGAGATTCTGCTAAAACAGCTGCTTTCGAACAGTTTGTAGCTTCTACTGCTTTAATAAGTTTCTCAAATAGTTTAGAGTATTTATATTCTAATTTCCCTTCATTTAAAATAAGGCTATCAAAAACAAGACCCATTAACTCTCTTTTTTCTTCTACGGTAGCTTCTCTATATAGTTCAGGAGCTTTTTGAGATAATTCATAAACAGTCATTCCAAGCTCAAAATATTTATTACTAGCTTTAGAATGTTTATTCATTGCTTGTAGTATGGCTTCTTTTTCTTCTGTATATTGTTTAAACTTTCTTTCGTAAAAATCTTTAGTTATCTTTTCATCTAACTTATCATCATAGAGGCGGTCTAATCTCTTCTGTATCTGCTCATATTGCTGTTTTAAGCTGTTTAAGGTAGTTGTATGGTATTCTGTCTCATCTTTATGACTATTCTTTAAAATATCTCTGATTGACTCAGCTAATATAGGCGTTTTTATTTTAAGGTTTTCTATTAAAGGTTTTATCTGTTCTTCTATGTCTGGTTCTTTGACCCAATCTTTTTTCTCACAACCATTGCAATGTCCATAAATAATTCCTCTTTGTCTTTCCCAAGTTATTAGTCCTTCGCATTTTGCGCACCTTAGTAGTCTTTTAAATAAATAAAAATGTTTTGTATAGCTAGGAGTTGATTTACTTTTTAGTATTTGTTGAACAGAGTTAAATAAATCTTCATTTATTAAAGGCTCTTGTTTACCTTTGTATATTTGGTTATTCCACTTTATCTTTCCAAAATAAAAAGGGTCAGCCAATAATTCAGCCATTCTGCTCCTGCATAATTTATTTCCTTTTCTTGTTCTCAGCCCTTCTTTATACATTTTCTGAACCAGTTTCTTTAAAGAGTATTCTCCGGAAGCATATAGGTTAAACATCTTTTTAATCAAAGAAGCTTTTTCTTTGTCTATTATGTGAATTTTATGGCCTTTTTCTCCTACTGTTTTATAGCCTAGTGGTGGTTGGGTTGGGAGCCAGCCTTGAGCAATTTTCTCTTTTTGGCCCTTTTTAACTTCTTCTGAAAGATTATCAATATAGTATTGGGCAACTGAAACCTTGATATTCCAGATAAACTTTTCATTAGATTTAGAATCTTTATTTAGAATACAGTTTTCTTTAACAAAATGAACTTCTCTTTCGGAATTTTCATTTATCCAATCATTTATACAAACAGCATCTTTTAGATTTCTGGTTAGCCTATCTATTTTTTCACAAATAATGATTTTAATATTATTTTTCTTAGAATAGGCAACCATTTCGTTAAAAGCATTCCTTTTATAATATCCTTTAGCACTTTCAGAAATTGAAAATTTCTTAGCAATTCTAAAATCTTTCCTATCAGCATAATCTTTTAGAAGTTTTTCTTGAGAGTCTAAAGAATAGCCAGTTTCTTCTTGCTCTCTGCTACTAACTCTACAAAATGATATACAAGGTTTCATAGTATTTAAAGAGGCGCCCAGTAGCCCAATTGCTTTCCACGAAGGTCAGCTTTCGGTGGACGCCTCTCCAAAGAGCCGAAAGCAAATAAAAACTTCGTGGATTTAATAAAACTATGGGCTACATCTTTATTATATTATTATTTTTTATAAATGTCGACACTTCTTTTGGCAAAAAACTTAAAGTGTTTATTTCTTCTAATTCATTAAGTTTTTCTTTAAGATTTTCAATGTTTTGAATTAAAGACTTAACTTCTTCTGGGTTGAGTTTATATTGTTCAATTACTATGGTAGAAATAATTATTTGAAGTAGTAAACTATCTTTTATTAAGGAATTTATAGTTAGCTGTAAAAATCTTATAGCTTCTTTTTGCTTTAGATATACTTCCTCGATATTATTTTTGTTAATTTTAGAAAGTATTTTTAAAGTATTTATAACATCTAAAATTTCTAGCCCTTTTTTATCTGGATTATTAAGAGATTTTATAATAAGTTCTAACTTCTCTTCAGAATTTAGATTATCATATAGCATCTTAATTTTATTTTCTTTTTGACAGAACATTTTCAAGGTTTTTGATTCTTTCCTCTAGTTCAGAATCTAAAGCTTTTAAGCTTATGTTTAATAAATATCCGACACAGTTAGCTTTTTTAACAGATATTTCATCTACTCTTACCTCTCTAACCAACTTATTTATTAAATCTATTACATCTCTATTATTTTTAACCATAATCGTGTCTTTTATCAGAGGATATTCTTTATGAGCATTTTTTCCTCCTTGAGAAAGAGCTTTCTTTCTTTTTTCTTTTACGTCTGGATTTTGAGAGTGCATAAAGCAGTACCTGTCGCCTGTTAAGGTTTTTGCATTACATCTTTTGCCATTTTTAGCATACTCACATCTCATATTTTATAAGCCGACTTATAGGGGTGGTAATTATTTCCATTCTATATCTGATTCTTTACCAGCAAATTCTCTAAAATCATTTTGTCCGTGAATTACCCACCATTTCTTATTTTCGTCTCTCCACATTGACTTGTTCCAAAAATAAGGTTTTTTTGAAGAATCCTCCTTTTTATTTTTAATCCTTAAATTTGTTTCCTTACTATGGACAAGACTATCAGTCGCAGTGTGGTTAGACTGTTGGTCTTTCTTGATTGGACTATCAGCCCATTCGCTTTTATCCAATAGCAAGTACCTATTATTAAGTTTTTTACCGACCCTTATTTTTTTAATAATATTGAATTTTTCAAGTATTTTTATGGCTCTTCCTACTTGTCTGGAAGATATTTTTAACTCTTCTGCAATTTTTCTTTGAGATGGCCAACAGAATTGTTCCTTGTTTGAATGTCTGCATAAAGATAAATAAACTCCGGTAGAATAAATGCCGCATTTTTTTGCATAACCATTCAAATATAGGTCGTCAACAAAGAATTTAG
Organism: uncultured Candidatus Saccharibacteria bacterium; assembly: GCA_964445905.1. GTDB lineage: Bacteria > Patescibacteriota > Minisyncoccia > Minisyncoccales > JAGGXC01 > CAYUNN01. Next base: position 71,748 of record CAYUNN010000003.1, read on the forward strand.
TTTTTCCCCTTAAGTCTCTTATCTCAAATTTTTCACTGTCTTTGTTTTTCATATTTACCTTTATTTATTGCGATTCTTCTATCTATTTTTAATAACAAGTTAAAATAATCTGAGAGATTTTTCTCCAGTTGTTTTATTTCTTCATCAGTAGCTGCTTCCTTTAACTCTTCTTCCATAGCCCTTTTCAGTTTTTTCTGGGTTTCAGTTAACATATTAAAAATTAGAATAAATAAAATTCTTTAGATTTTTCTGGGCATTAAATAAACTTAATACTGGCAGTTTGATTTTATCTTTAAAGTAATCTTCTGATACTTTGTCTATGTTTTTTTCTTGTTTAAATTTAAAGCCAACCTTCTTAGGGTTTAATTTATCTAGTCCGGTTAATTCATATCCTAGCACTACTAACGTGCTAGCAAGTCCCAAATCAAATGTCATAAATTCATTTTTTTTCATAAGAGAATTTATAATCATTAAAATACAAATAAAAAACTACACTTTAAGTGTAGTCTTTTTATTGGTGAGTCAACTGAGAATTTTGTGAATTACTTTTTATTTAACTCGGGTTATTGTTTTTTTACTCCATATAAATATTTTTTTACCAAATCCATCCATTGTTCTTTTGTTAACTGCCTCCATCGCATCATAAACTACTCTAAGCTCTTTTTTTCCATTTTTCTTAGGTTCTTCCCCTGTCATCTTTTCATATATTATAGACCAATCTACAGGTTCTTCTATCTGGAATTCAAACATTGCCCTGCAAAGGAAGTGTTCATTTTTAAAAGCTGGTAGCTGACAAGCCTTATTTTTTAATTTAAGTTGTGCCTTATTGTCTAAAAATTCTATATTCTTATTGCTGATTATTATGTCTTTTTCTAGTAATTCAGATATATCAATATTTTTTAAAAGATGTATCTTAAAAATAGGTATTGCTCCTTTGTGTATATGTATTATTTCAGAGGTTATTCCCTCGAATTTAATAAGTCCTAAGTCATCTAGTTCTTGAAGCATATCCGCAATCTCTTTATAGTTTACTTCTAAACTTTCTGGGAAGCTGTCTGCAGTAATTTCTATAGGCGGTTCTTTCACTGCCTCCTTTTTTATAATATTATAAATACTTTTTAATTTTACTTTTTTGTTGCTCATTATAATTATAATTTTTAGTCTTTATTTTAAAATAACAAACTTGCCACATTTTGACAAGTAAGTTTTAAAATTGTAGTATGACTTAATATGAATTGTAAGTTTTTAACTGTTAAAGAGGTTGCAAAAAAGCTACGAGTTTCAGAACGTAGTGTGTTTCGCTATATTCATAATAGTAAGTTAAAAGCTAGCAAAGTTGGTTATTGGAGAATTGAAGAGAAAGACTTAAAAAAGTTTATTAAAGATAATTTAAATATAAGACAAAGTTAAAATGACCCCAAACGAATCATTATCAAAAGCTGATATAAAAAAAGCCTGTGATATTCTTAGGCGAGACGATGGCGTAGGTGCCGGTAACTATGTTGAACAATTATCTTGGCTGCTTTTCTTGCGTGTTTTTGAAAATGTAGAACTTCAGCTTAAAGAAATAAAAGAGGCAGAGGGCGATAAACATCAAGATATTATTGATAAGGAATATCAATGGTCTTCTTGGGCCAGAAAAGATTGGAAAGATAAAGATGAGTTAGTTCATTTTGTTTCTAACAAGCTCTTTCCTTATTTAAGAAGTCTTAAGGGAACAAATGAAAAAGAGAAAATAGGAGAAATTTTTAGAGAATTAGACGGAAACAAAATTCGCTCCCCCTTCACATTGCTAGATGTAATTGAGATTCTGGATAAAGTTGATATGGTTCACTATCAAGACACGCACCTTTTGTCGCAGGTTTATGAGGAAATATTGCAGGAAATGGGCGCTGAAGGTGGTTGGGCCGGCGAGTTCTATACGCCTCGTCCGATTATCCGTTTAATGGTTAATATTATAGAGCCAAAATTAGGACAAAGTCTTCTCGACCCATTTGTCGGCTCAGCTGGTTTTTTAGTAGAAAGTTTTCATTATATTCAAGAAAATCTTAATAAAAAATCAAAAACTGGCCTAAGAGAATGGAAAATTCTACAAAATAAAACTTTTTATGGTCAAGAAAAAAAGCCACTTCCTTATTTGATTGGAACAATGAATATGATTCTTCATCAGATTTTAGTTCCTAATCTTATAAGAGCAAACACCTTAATGGAAGATGTTCATAATGTTTCGGAAAATAAAAAAGTAGATGTAATTTTGACAAATCCGCCGTTCGGAGGAAAAGAACATAAAAGCGTACAGAATAATTTCCCAATTCCGGTAGCTGCTACAGAAGGGCTTGCCTTGCAGTATGTAATGAGGCATTTAAAAAATGGTGGACGTTGCGGCATTGTATTACCAGAAGGACAGATTTTATTTGGTGGAGGAGCATTTCAGAAAATAAGAGAAGAGCTTTTAACAAAATTTAATGTTCATACAATTATATCATTGCCTCAAGGAGTTTTTGCTTCAATGGGGGCAGGGGTTAAAACAAATTTAGTTTTCTTTGAGAAAACAGGGCCCACAAAAGAAATTTGGTATGGCGAGATAAGCGGTAAATTTACCAAAAAGATTGTTGTTATAGATTCTAATTTAGAAGATGTTTATAAGAAATGGCAAAAGAGAGAGATTTCAGAAAATAGCTGGATAGTTCCTATTAAAGAGATTAAAGAACGTAATTTTGATATTTCTCCTAAGAATCCAAATAAATTAGCAGAAGAGGAGCTACCAGAACCAAAAGAATTAGTAAAAAGAATAGAAGAATCCCAGAAAGAAGCAAAGCAGATTTTAGATAATATAAAAAAGATTTTGTAACCATGAAAGAATGGAAAAATTATAAATTAAATGAACTCGTGGATTATAGAAATGGACTTTGGGTTGGTAAAAATCCTCCTTTCGTAACAGCAAAGGTTATAAGGGTAACGGAGTTTAACAACGATGGAACACATAACCTTGAAACCGCAAGAGAATTAAAAGTTGAGAGCAAGAAATTAAAAGAACGGGTTATTAAGCCGAATCAGATATTATTAGAAAGGTCTGGTGGAGGAGAAAAAAAACCGGTAGGGAGAGTAATTCTCTTCAAGGATAATATTAAAGATAGTACTTATTCATTTAGTAATTTCACTACTTTGTTGATTCCAAATGAATCAGTTGTTAATCCAAGATTTCTTTTCTATTATCTTCATTTCTTTTATATATCTGGACAAACTAATCATTATCAGAAAGCGATGATTGGTATTAGGAATCTGGAATTTAAAAGGTATTTAGAACAAGATATTCCTATACCGCTCGAAAGCAGTCAGCCAGACCTTGAAGAGCAAAAAAGAATAGCTGATAAAATTGATAAATTATTTGTAGAAATTGATAGAGGGATTATAGATACAAAGGTTTTTCTTTTAGATTCTCGCAAAATATTTCAAAGTAAGCTAAAAAAGATTTTTGATGCTGAGCTTTCTAAAAATTGGAGAATAAAAAAACTCGAAGAATTAGCTGCTAATACTGCCTATCCAATAGGAGATGGCGACCATGGTCAAATTAAGCCAAGTTCTTATAGAAACGACGGTATTCCATATGTAAGAGCCGCAGATATAGGTTGGGGGGAGTTCACGCCAAATGGAATGGTTTACATTTCTGAAGAAACTCATAAAAATAATTTAAAGAGCGAACTAAACCCTGGCGATATTTTAATTGTAAAAACAGGAGCTACTATTGGTAAATGTTGTATTGTGCCTAATGATATTAAAAAGGCCAACACAACTGCATCCGTTGGTAAAATAACTGTAAATAAAGATAAAGTTCTCCCCAGGTGGGTTTTGTTAAGATTCTTATCCCCATCCTTTTTGAAGTTCATTTGGTCAATTAGTCATAAAGCAGCTCAGCCGAGTTTTAACAATAGAGATATAAAATTATTTGAAATTCCTCTACCATTTAAGAATAACAGACCAGATTTGGACGAGCAAAAGAAAATCATTATAAGATTGGATAAAATTCAAGAACAAGCTAAGAAACTTGAAGAAAAATATCAGGAACAGTTAAATAATTTCAGCAAGCTGAAGCAATCCATATTGCAGCAGGCTTTTGAGGGCAAGTTGGTGACAGCAAAAGAGCAAGCACCAGAGAAAATAAGCATTTTTCCTATTCAGCAAGCTGTTGGAGCAATTCTTCAAAGATTTGAAAGAGGAGAGATGGTTGTAGCTAAAATCTTATATTTGGCCCAGACCATAAATAAAGTTTCTTTTTCTATACCATTCACGCCACAAAATTTTGGACCATATGATAAAGCAGTAAAACGTGCTGTAACCGCAGGATTGAGCAGAAATAATAATTTTTTTTCCAAGAAAAAATATAGTAAGGGTTTTGTTTATGGGTTGTCTCAAGGCTCTGAAAAATTGTTTAATTATAGTAATGCAAAAACGTTGAGAGAAATGAATAAATTTTTAGATGAAATGATGCCTTATTTTAAAAGAGTTAAAAGTGCTGACATTGAAAGGCTTGCAAGCGCTTGTGAAATAATAAAAAACAATAAAACCATAAACAATGAAGAAGTTTATAAAGAACTTTCAAAGTGGAAGCCAGAAAAATTTACAGCCCAAGAAGTTGACAGAAGTTTAAATTTTATTAAATCTAAGGGATGGGATAAAATCTTAATGAAATAATATGGCATTATCTGAAGCAGATATAAAAGCAAAATATATTGACCCTAAAATTCACGAGAGTGGATGGGCAGAGGAACTTTTAACTCGCGAATATCCAATTACGCAAGATAGGTTTTTTGTTGAAGGAGAAGAGTATAAGAAAATAAATAGCAAGAAGTTTGCTGACTATGTTTTAAAATATGATGATATAAATATTGCCTTAATCGAGGCGAAAGCCGAAGATGAAAGCCCGGGAAAACATTTAAGTCAGGCTCAAGATTATGGAAAAAGGTTAGATGTCCCTTTTGTTTATATTTCTAATGGCAAAAAAACAATTTTGTATGACAGGAGAAATTTAAAAACCCAAGATGTTGACACATATTTAACTCCAGAAGAAATGTACCAAAGTTATCTTGAGTGGAAGGGGCTCAATAAGGCAAAGGTAGATGCTTTAAATTATCCACCTTATATTTCACCAACACAAAAGCCAAGATTTTATCAAGAAGCTGCTGTTAAGGCTGTTATAGAGAATATTGTTAAGGGCAATAAAAAGACACTATTAACTATGGCGACAGGGACCGGTAAGACTTATGTTTCTTTTCAAACAGTATGGAAATTAGTTAAATCCAAACACTTTCATAGAGTTCTATTTTTGACAGATAGGATAATTTTAAGAGATGATGCTTATGAAAGAGACTTTGAGCCATTTGGAGAGGCAAGAGAAAAAATAAAAGGAGGTAAATTTAATAAGAATCGTAATATTTATTTCTCTACCTATCAAACATTATTTGCTGAAGATTTATATAAGAAAATTCCTAATGAATTTTTTGATTTAGTTATTATTGATGAATGTCATCGTTCTCGTTATGGAGATTGGGGTATAATTTTAGACCATTTTAATACTGCTTATAATTTTGGCATGACAGCTACCCCTAAACGTCAAGACAACATTGATGTTTATGAATATTTTGGCGAACCGGTCTATGAATATAGTATGGGCCAAGCCATAGAAGATGGTTTTCTTGTCCCGTATAAGATTTATAAAATAAAAACAAACCTTTATAAGAAAGGACTTCACACCAGTGATGCAGAAGAAGTTATTTATGATGATGAAATAGACCCCGATGAGTTGAAGGATTTTTATGAACCATCTGAATATGAAAGAGCTATAAGCATTCCAGACCAAATTGAAACTTTATCCAAAAAGGTAGTTGAGATTTTAGATAAAACAAATCCATATGGAAAAACCATTATATTCTGTGTAGATATGGCTCACGCCCAAAGCGTTAAAGATGAGCTTAATAGGGCAAAGGGTAACGAAGAATATGCTACCAGAGTAGTTGCAGAAGATAAGGATAATTTAAGACCCTTTAGAGATAAAGAAATGACAATGCCTGTAATTGCTACTACTGTTGATTTGCTTTCTACTGGGGTAGATATACCAAACCTTGAGAATATTATTTTTATGCGTCCTGTAAGCTCTCAGGTATTGTTTAAACAGATTATTGGACGTGGTTCTAGATTATGCGAAGGAAAGGGATTTTTTAGAATAATTGACTTTACTAACGCTACTAGACTAATTGACGAATGGGATGTACCGAAACCACCGCCTCCTCCACCGGAGCCGCCCGAAGAACCTAAGGCTCCCTTCGATAAACTTCTTTTTGGAGTGTTGGTTGATGCTAAAACAGAAAAACCAATTCCAAAGGCAAATCTTATAGCTAAAATTAGCAGATGGTTTAAGATAGGAACAACTGATAAAAATGGGATATTTAATCTTTTCGGATTACCCTCCAACGATACTATTGGCTTCTCTGCAGAGAAAGATGCTTATAAAAAATTCAATAAGAAAGTTAAGCCTCAAGAATCAGAAAGTGATGCTCCTTATGTTTTTAGTTTAAAGTCAGAAAAAGCTAAAGGCAAAAAAATAAAAATTAAGGGAATTGAGGTAACTATTGAAGAAGAAATAGAGGTTGAGTTTGAGGGCAAAAAGCTATCTTATGCAGAATACAGAAAATATTCTAAAGAGAATATTAAGAAGAAGATTCACTCAAGTGATGAATTAAGAGAAATTTGGCTGACTCCGGAGAAGAAAAAGAAGTTTCTTAAAGATTTAGAGAGCAGAAACATTAACATAGAACTTATTAAATCCATAGACAATTTTGGAGATAGTGATAGTTTTGATATTATTGCTCACCTTGCTTTTAATTCCCCTCTTTTAACCAGAGAAGATAGAGTTAAACAGTTTCTGCGTAATAATAATCAAAACATAACTCAACACGGCCAAGCCATTCAGGAAGCTATTTATAATATTTTAGATATGTATAAATATACGGGGGAGGAGAATTTATCTTCTCAAATATTTATGCTTCCGAATATGAATGCTCAAAAGAAAGAGGTCCAAAGTAAATATCCTAATGGATTAGCAGGGTTTATGAATTTCTTAAAACAAAAAATATATAGCGAAGCCAAATAATTATTTTAAAAAAATAAAAATATGCCCATATTTCAAATAAAAAATAAGAAACTAGTAAAAATTAAAGAAAAAGTTGCTCCTTTAGAAAAAGATATTCAAAAAGTAACGGAAGAAAATTTAGAAGAAATATTCGGATTAAAATATATTTCTTCTGAATTTCCTTTAAATAATTTAAGAATTGATACTCTTTGTTTTAATCCGGAAACAAATTCTTTTGTAATCATAGAATATAAAAAAGATAGGAGTTTTAGTGTCATAGACCAAGGCTTTGCTTATCTTGCCTTAATGCTTAATAATAAAGCAGATTTTCTTTTAGAATATAATGAGAAAACAAAAAAGCAGCTAAATAGAGATAATGTAGATTGGTCTCAATCTAAGATAATTTTTATTTCTCCTTACTTTACTCCTCACCAGAAAGGCGCTATAAACTTTAAAAACCTACCTCTTGAGTTATGGGAAGTCAATTTTTTTGGCAGTGATTTGATTGAATATGAACATATTGAACCAATTGAAACCTCTGAAAACATAGAAAAGATTACTGGAGGAGATAAGTTGATAAAAAGAGTGGCTAAAGATATTAAGCCTTACGACTTAGATTCGCATCTTAAAAAAGCATCTGACAAAACAAGAGATTTATATAGCTCTTTGAAAGAAAAAATATTTGAGTTGGGTGATGTTAAAGAAATTCCAAAACAACTTTATGTTGCCTACCGTATAGGAGACAGTCGTATAAATTTCTGTTCAATACATTTCTACAAAGAGAAGCTTGAAATTTATATTTTAATAGCCGATAAGAATCTTGATGACCCAAGGAAAATGTCAAAAAAGGTTCCAAAGTCATATGGTTGGGCCAAGAATCTAAAAGTGTTCAACATAACATCAGAGAAAGACTTACGCTATGCAATGAATCTTATCGAGCAATCCTACGAGTTCAATAAAAACCGATAATTTTAGCTTGAAACATGAAGAAAGAATTAAAAGAATCAATAGAGAAAAGCGGAAATAAGCTTCATTTAGAAACAGCTGCTATTCTTGAAAAAAATGAATGGAATGTTGATTTAAGTTCTTATTATTATGATGATACTCAAAGAAAACCAAGAGAAATTGATATAATAGCTGATAAAGATTTTTCGATTAAAAATGAAGGTAAAGAGGTTGGGAAATTCAAGCTATTTTTATTCATTGAATGTAAATACTTAAAAAGTGATATAGGATTTATAATGCGTGAAAATAATAGAAAGCAAGCAGAGGAGGCCATGATTTTTAGTGAAATAAATAAAGATAAAAATCTATTTTCTTATTTGGAAGGAATGCACGATTATGGTTCTAATAAATTTACACATCATTATTTGAAAGATGAGTTTGTTGGAAAACTTTATAATACTACATCTGAGGACGAAAATAAGATTTTTAATGCGCTTACTCAGCCCATAAAATCCTTAATCTTCTTTCAGGAAAGTCTTTATAAAATGGAGCCGGAAGTTGGGGTTAAAAAGGCAATTTATTATCCTCTGGTTGTTTATTCGGGCATTGATGGAATATATCCAATTGAAGAATATGATAACTTAAATGACTTAAAGACAAAGGAAGGGGTGATATTTGCCTTAAATTATTCTTATAAAAGTCCTACTAAAACAAAAACAGTTTATGGTGCGCAAGTTCCGATACTAACAACTCAACCCTTTTATATTGATTTTGTAAAAAAAGACGCCCTAGGTAGATTTTTAAGTAACGTTATTGGACAGGAAGCAAAAAGGTTTCAAAGATATTTTTCTAGCGTGGAGGAACAAAAAGATTTAAATAAAAATATATAGCATTTTAAAATCTTAAGACATGAAAGAAACAATTAAGATACGTCATAAAAGAAAAGGATATAAAAAATTTTTAGCAGAAGAAGAAAGAGGATATTATCCGAGCAAAGATAAAAATAAATACCCATTAGGGGTTGATAAAATAAGAATAATTGATAAAGGAAAAAATCTGTATATAGAAAAAGTGATAGACAAAAAAACAGGGAAGATTATTAGGAACATAGAAGAATTATTAACCAAGCATAAAAAATTATAAAATATGTCATTAGAAAAATTATCAGACCGAATTGCCAAAAATCAATTTTTATTCTCAGCTTTGTTGATTTTAATACTAACAGTTTACTTAATAGTCAATGAAGCTGACATCAAATATATAAATTTAGGGTTAATAACTTTCCTTTATTTTTATGTTTTATTTTTAACTAACTCTTTTTTTATGAAGGTTATTTATAAAGAAAAGGCTCAAGACCATAGCAGGTGGAAAGAATATATATTATTTTTCTTGTTTACTATTATATGGTTATTTATTTTGTTTAAATTTTATGAGTAAATTAAGATTCATTACGGAACAACTGATAGAAGCTAACAATCTACTTTTTAATTCCATTAAAACTTTGTATAAAGAAGATGATAAAAATAGTGGGAAATTATATCACCCCATATCTGTGATGTTGTTATCTTTTTGTTTTATTGATTGCTTAAGAAGGCTTAATTATATTTTTGAAAATGGAAAAGACGGTAAGGAGAATTTTAATAACAAAATTAACTATGAGGACTTTTTGAACCGTTTTATTATAAACAACGATAAATATAATCAGTATAATTACTCTTTTGATGCAAATAGTTTATATCAGATAAGAAATGACCTAGTCCACTCTTTTGGATTAAAGAGGATATATAATAATGATATTTTTAATTTTGTAGGAGGTGATTTATTTGAGAGCAAAAAAAATGTAGAAGACCTTAATATTTTAGGAAAACTAAATAATCCTTTAGCTAGAAACATACATACTATAACATTTAAATCTTTTTTAGAAATAATAAAAGAGGGTATGATGAAGATGTTAAGAGAGTGGGAAAAGAAGACTCTTAAAGATAAAGATTCAGAATCTTTTAAGAAGAATATAAATGATTTACACTTAGATTTAAAAGATATTACATATTTTTATTTAGGTTCAAGGTTAAAAAATAAAGTCGAATAAAAATTAAATTATTATTACTATGAAAAAATATATCGTAATTATTGTAGCTTTGATTCTTGTTGGAGGATTTTCTATTGTTAGTGCATCTCAAGAAGGAAATCCTTTTCAGAAAATATGGACTGCAATAAATAATCTTCAAGAGCAAATCTATAGTATAGAGCTTACTCCCGGCCCAGAAGGACCGCAGGGACCAGAGGGTCCAGGGGGTCCAGAGGGTCCGCAGGGACCGGAAGGACCACAGGGAATACAAGGTCTGGAGGGACCTGCAGGTCCTACTATTTTTCCTGAACCAGCATTTGATAGTGGTTGGGTAGAAATACCACCATATAATTCTGTAACAGATATTCACCACGATGTAGGAGGAGATGTAAATGATTATTTCATTTATGCTACATATCTTAGGCACAATGATACCCTTACATCACATAGAACCGCAGCCGATGCAATATGGTGGGAAGATGTAGAACCTAATAATATACAGTTAATAACTAATGGAGATGTAACTAATGAATTTAAGGCAGCTAGAATAAGAATTTGGGTTATAGGAGAATAATAATTAAAATAAAAAGCTCATTGTTTTTCTTTGAGCTTTTTGTTTATGCTAGTAATTTTTGGGCTAGATTAAGAGTTAATTCAATATTTTGAATATAATCTGCCCATTTAGATGTTCGAAAACTGTCCCATCTGGGGAGCCGATAATTTCAAAATAAAACACCTTTTAGAAACGGTGTTTAATTTTTTTAATTCTCCTTATTCAAAGAGCAAACAAAAATTGTTCAACAGCGCGTTTTTTCTTGTCGAGATCAGGGCACTTTGGGAGTGTTCGAACATAAGGAATATAATTAAAATTAATTTAGTTCACAATTTATAAGATAATTATAAATAGTCAGTTTACAATATAGTTTACAATTATATTTATCTACTTGACAATTATTTTAATATAGAGTAACCTTAGATTACATGAATAGAAAATACAAAATTAAAGAATTTATCAAGGTTAAAAAACGGGTTTCTTCTACAGAAGTGGCGCGGCACTTCGGTTTTACTCGTCAGTACGCAAGCCAGCTTTTAAGAGCTATGGTTAATGCTGATACAATTGTTAAATTTGGTTCTACCCGCTCTGCCTTCTATACTTTACCGGAATTAATTGACGAAGTTGGACCAACGGCGGTTGAGCGTCGTTTTAAGAATAAAAATGTAAAGGAGCATGAAATTTTTGATGATTTGATTTCTGCCTTTCCCGCTTTTCGTATTGTTCCCGAAAACATCCAAAGCATAGCACATTACGCATTTTCGGAAATGCTTAATAATGCTATTGAGCACTCACGCTCTGAAAATATTGAGGTCAAATTAGAAAGTAACGGCATGATTAGATTTGTTGTAGACGACTTTGGTATAGGTATATTTAGAAATGTCATGCATCAGCGTAAACTTAAGTCAGAATTAGAAGCAATGCAGGATTTATTAAAAGGCAAGGTCACCACGGATCCAAAAGCGCATACAGGCGAAGGTATTTTCTTTACTTCGAAAGCAGCTGATCGTTTTGTTTTAGAAAGTTTTGGATACAAGATGATCGTAGATAATACGATTCCCGATGTTTTTTTTCACGAAGAAGAGCGGGTAAAACGCGGTACGCGTGTTACTTTTGCTATTGCACGAAATAGCAACAGACATCTAAATAAAATTTTTGAAAAATATCAATCAAAACCCGGCAGTTACGCTTTTGACAAAACCGAAGTACGTATTCGTTTATTTATAATGGGGACTGTCTATGTTTCGCGTTCTCAAGCGCGTCGTGTTTTAGTTGGTTTGGAAAAGTTTAAGAAAATTATTCTTGATTTCGACCGAGTGCCCAATGTTGGCCAGGCATTTGCTGATGAAATTTTTAGAGTTTTTCAAAGTCGTTACCCTAATATCTCTATTGAACCGATTAATATGAACAAGACCGTTCGTTTTATGGTCGAAAGAGTCGAAAAGCCGAATTGAAGCCCGGAGGATGTTTTTTTACCAGAGTGAAATAAATTTATGAGAGGAAAAAACAAAAAAAATTTAATAATTTTAGGAATAGCCACATTAATTTTGTCTGTTTTTATTGTTTTACAACAAAACGATTCTTATTTGCCAGCTGCTATATACCATTCTCTACAGGAAGAAAATAAAGTGACCGTTGCCGGTTGTCCCACTTTTTATTATATGCTTGATAAATTAAGCAATAACGGGATTAATGTTATTAAAACTAATTCTACAGCAGAAAGCCTTCGTTATTTACAAGAAAGTAAAGCAGATTTAATTATTGCGGGTAGGGCTTTAAAACCGGAAGAACCTAATTTTGATTCCGGCATTATTGGGCCCGGATATTCTTTTGTTTCTGAAAATGAGTTATTAATTCTTGATAAACAAATGGGCGATTACGATTTTTTTACAGACCTTTCGGCAGAAGAAATAATAGAAAAATTTCCCTATATTATTTATGACAAAATATTAAAAGTAGAGAATGTTTACGATTACTTAGACGCAGGAATTGTTATTACTTCTGTTGAAAATACGGACTATTCAAAAAGCGAAATCGTTCATGTTTATACGGAAGATAGATCTAGACACCTTTTTTCACGCACTCCAGTAATTTATTATTCTGAAAACGTAAATAGCCTAGATTATATTAAAAGTATCCTTAGGTAAAAATTTAGCCAAACAAGCTCTAATGTTGTTTGCTGCTTAGAATTCTCGCCCCCGCCTGTTATTTTTGGCCGTATTTTACTTCGGAGTATAATATTCTTAGTTTTCTTGCATTATATTATTTATTGTGTTATAGTTGAATAACTATTGTTTATAGTATCTCGAAAGAATAATATTTCGATACCCTACACAACAATTTATCATTTAAAGGTGATCGACATGTTATGACTTTCGGGGTTTTTTATATTAAAAAAATATGTATAAAAGAAAAAATAATCAAAATAGAAACAAAAACTTCAGGACTGGAAAATTTAGTTCTCACAGAAGAAATGGTCGTTCGCCACGTAAATTTCAAGGTGAACGAATTGATGCGTCTAAATATATTCAAAAACCGGCACAGAATAATCCCTTGGAAGAATATAAGCCGAAAAATGTTTTTCGGGATTTTGGATTTTGTCAAAAACTTCAGATCAATCTAGAACAGAGAAAATATTCTGTCCTGACTCCTGTTCAAGACCAGTCTATCGGGCCGATTTTAAAGGGACGTGATTTAATTGGCTTAGCTAATACGGGAACTGGGAAAACAGCAGCTTTTTTGCTTCCCCTAATTGATAGAGCTTATAAGAATAAACAAGAAAGAATATTAATTATTGCTCCAACAAGAGAATTAGCTATTCAGACAGACAAAGAATTCCGTGCTTTTGCTAAAAATATGAATTTGTATTCTGCTATTTGTGTTGGTGGAAATCCTATTCGTAAGCAAATTTTCGATTTGAGACGCAATCCGAATTTTGTCGTTGGAACACCGGGGAGGTTAAAAGATCTGTCTAATAAAAAACTTCTTAGGTTTAGTTCTTTCCGAACTATTGTTCTCGATGAAGTGGATCGGATGTTAGACATGGGATTTATTAACGATATTACTGCTATTTTAAATTCTCTTCCTCGAGAAAGACAAACTTTGTTTTTTTCAGCTACTTTACCTGAGAAGATCAAAGGTTTGGCTAGCCAATTTTTAAAAGAAGCTGTTGTAGTACAAGTTAAGACAAGAGATACGGCTGCCAATGTATCCCAAGACATCGTCAGAGTTAAAAATAAACTTGAAAAGTTTGATAAGCTTAAAGATTTATTAAACAAGCCAGAGTTTACCAAGGTGTTAATCTTTACTGAAACTAAAAGGGATGTTGAAAAGCTTTCGGTCAGCCTTTTTAAAGAAGGTTATAAATCGACCTCAATTCACGGTGATAAAAGACAAAGTCAAAGACAAAAATCATTATCGGCATTTCGGAACGACCAATGTAAAATATTGGTAGCTACCGATGTGGCTGCGCGCGGTCTTGACATTAATAATATTTCTCATGTTATTAATTACACAGTACCTCGAACTTATAATGACTATATTCATCGGATTGGCCGCACAGGAAGAGCTTTAAAATTTGGTCAAGCTTTGACTTTTATTGATTAAAAATTCTATGGAGATAAGAAACATTGCCATTATTGCTCACGTTGATCACGGTAAAACAGCCCTTACTGACGCTTTAATGCGCCAAACGGGCATGTCCGAAGTTGAAGACAGCATGGACAGCAATACTCTTGAACAGGAAAGGGGAATAACAATTTATTCAAAAAACACCTCTATCTATTATAAAGATACAAAAATAAATATTGTGGATACACCGGGTCATGCTGATTTTGGTTCGGAAGTAGAACGTGTTTTACGTTCAATCGATTCAGTGCTTTTGGTGGTTGATGCCCAAGAAGGACCGATGCCTCAAACAAAATTTGTTTTAAAAAAATCTCTTGATTTAGGTTTAAAGCCAATCGTGGTGATCAATAAAATTGATAAATCGGCCGCGAGAACTGACATTGTCCAAGAAATGGTTTATGAACTTTTTCTTGATCTGAAAGCGAATGACGAACAGCTTGATTTTACTACAATTTATGCGATTGCCAGAAATGGCATTGCAAAAAAAGATTTAGACGACGACTCTATTAATTTGAATCCTCTTTTGGAGACGATCTTAAAAGAAGTTCCGGTTGCTTCGAGAAAGGAAGCAAAGAATAGATCCTTGCGTATCCAGCCTTTTAATCTAGCCTATGATAACTTTTTAGGAAGGTTGGCCATTGGTAGAATTTATGACGGAGAAATAAAAGACACTTCTACGGTAATTATTAAAAATTCTAAGGGAGAAATTCGAGAAGGAAAAATTTCAAAGTTGTTTACTTTTGAAGGATTAAAAAGAAAAGAAATATTATCGGCGGCGGCCGGAGACATTGTGATGATTGCTGGCTTGCCGGATATATTTATTGGGGAAACTATTTGTGAAAGTGAAGATCAGGAGGCTCTTCCGATGATTAATATCGACGAACCGACAATTTCATTAAATATGTCCGTCAACAGTTCTCCTTTTGCCGGTAAAGACGGAAAATACGTAACTAGTAGGCAAATAAGAGAAAGACTGGAAAGGGAATTAGAAGTTAACGTTGGCTTAAAAATTGATTTCTCTTTTGATAATTATTATAAAATATATGGTAGAGGCGAGATGCACCTTGCAATTTTATTAGAAAATATGCGTCGTGAAAATTATGAAATACAAATTTCTCAGCCTCACGTAATTATCAAAGAAGAAAACGGAATAAAGTACGAACCTTTTGAGGAAGTAATTATTACCGTTCCAGAAGAAATGTCTGGCATTATTATTAAAAAGCTTTCTCTTCGGCGTGGGAATATGATTGAAATGGTTCCAGAGGGCGGCAGTGCGAGGATTGTGTTTGAAATTCCAACTAGAGGATTGTTAGGATATAAAAATGAATTTGTAATTGACACTCAAGGAGAAGGAATTATTTGTACCAGAGCTATTGGATTTAAGCCATATGCTGGAAAGATTGAAAGGCATAGTTTAGGATCAATGATTTCTATGGCGACCGGAAAAACTCTTGGTTTTTCCCTTTTTAATCTTCAGAACAGAGGAGCTTTATATGTAGGTCCCAGCACGGAAGTTTACGAAGGTATGGTTATTGGAAACTCATCTAAGGGGAACGATTTAGTTGTAAATCCGACCAAAGGAAAGCAGCTAACTAATATGCGGGCGTCAAAATCTGACGAAGCTATTTGTTTAACGCCACCGACAGAACTAACCCTTGAGATGGGTATGAGTATTGTGAGCGAAGATGAATATTTAGAAATTACACCAAATCATATTCGTTTAAGAAAAAAGTTTCTGACCGAGAACGAAAGAAAGAAACAAAGAAAAGATTAGCTGCTTTTATTAGTCATTATTGATTTCACATAAGACGTAGTGCCAAAGGGATCATTTTTAATAATGGTTTGTTTTGTTGTAATCAAAACTAGACAACAAGACGATATTAAAATATAATTTATATATTAAGTAAATATCTAAAATAAATGGCTTGTTTTTATTATTTACGCATGTTTAGACTTAAAGATTGGGTGCTAGGATTTTTCTGGGTTCCAATTATAGGAGCTGTTTTGGTTTCTTCTTCTCTGAGGATTATTTTTTTTGTTGCGTTAATTTCTTTTTCTACATTAGCTTATGGTTTTATTATAAATAACTACTTTGACGTAGAAATTGACAAAAAGAACAGGAATAAAATTAAAACGAAAAAAAACCCGCTTGCTCAGGGACTTGTAACTCAAAGAGGCACTATATTTATTATTGGGTTTTTATTATTTCTTCCTCTTGTTTTAGCCATGAGAATAAACTTTGCCGGTTTCTTTTTTGTGGCAATGAGCGTCATTGCTTCTACTCTTTATTCGATAAAAAATATTCGGCTTAAAGAAAGGCCAGGAATAGATATAATTACTCACGGACTAATGGGTGGTTTTTTTCCTTTTTTATTCGGAGTGACTTTAGCCGGAGGAACCATTGATTCGAAATTTTTACTTCTTGGATTATTGTTTTTACTTTTGAACTGCAATGGTCTTTTGTCTCATCAGATAATTGATTATGAAGAAGATTTGGGCAATACGAAAGGTACAGTAATAAAAATTGGCCGGAAGATAAGTTTTGCTTTTTTGATTTTAATTCAAATTATTTTTTTCTTTCTTTTTGCAATAATATTCAGACACCTTCTTGTTAACATATGGATTTATTCTTTATTTGTATTTTTATTGTTCTGGATTCCCCTAGATTGTGTCAGGAGAGCCATTAAGGCGTCTAATCAATTAACGGTCAGGACTCCCAAAAGAAAGGAAATTAAAGATTTTCTTCAAAGAAAATTAAGATTAATTTTTAAATATTTTTAGGTTCAATATTTTCTAAATCTTATCTAATATTTTTCTCAATTTAGATTAAGTCTTAATCATCTTCTCATGGAGATGATTTTTTGGTAGGATAATAAAACAAAACAAATTTTAAGATAACTATGTTAAATAAAAGAAAAGGTTTTACGTTAATTGAATTATTAGTTGTTATTGCGATTATTGGTGTTTTAGCTTCTGTAGTGTTAGTCTCTTTGGGCGGAGCAAGGGCTAAAGCTAGAAATTCCAGAAGATATTCAGATATGAGACAATTAATTACTGCTCTGGAATTATATTAGAATGAAAATGGATATTATGTTACTAGTAGTTCTTCTCTCTACGGTCTTCCTTCTATCGGAGAATATTTAAATCCAGCTCCAACCGATCCCTTGCATCCTGACAGGGATTATATATGGATAAAAAATGATTATGATTGTTCTGCCCCGGAGTTAAAAGAGGGTGAGTGGTATTGTGTTTTTGCAATTTTAGAAGATGTGTCCTCGAATCTTATTATAGCTAGTCCTTATGGGCTAAAAATACATTTCTTAGGTCCTGACATGGATGTGTGTCATCAATGTTTGAGGATAGGATCTTATTAAATAGTTTTTTACATTTTTTATAAAATATTATAAAAAATTAGTATCTTATTTTTTTATTTGATATTTAATATTGTGCTTGCTATAATTTTAATTGAATAAAAGGATTAACATAAATTAAAGTCTGAAGATGAACAAAAAAATATTGACTATTGTGATAGCAGTAATTGCAATAATAGTAATTTCTATTGCAGTTTATTTTATTCAAAATAGAGAAAATGAAACTATCGTCAATAACGGAAAAGAGACGAATGATTTCAATAACGGAGAAGAGATGAATGATTTAGTTCAGTGCTTGGCTGACGCAGACGTGACTATATATGGCACTAAAACTTGTCCTGCTTGCGCTTCTTTTATAGGCAGCTTTGGCGGATACGATGCAGTAGGGCCGATTTACGTAGATTGCAATGAAGAAAGAGAGAGGTGTGGCGAGGAAATGAAAACTAATTATATCCCTGAGGTTCAAATAAAGGGAGAGCTTTACAAGGGATTAAGAAGTCCCGAGGGCATTGCAGAAGAAGTTGGATGTAAAAAATAAAAAATCGCAGAGCATGTTTAAAAAAATAACAAAACTTTTTTTATTAACAGCTATCCTGTTTTTATCTTTTGGAGGAATAGTCTTTGCAGAAACAGATGTTAATGGCGAAGAAGAAAAAGTCGTTATATATTTGTTTGATGACAGATTATGTCCGGTATGTAAAGACGCAAAAGATTTTATTCAGGGGATTCAAAATGATTATCCTCAAGTCGAGCTAAGGGTTTATCCTGTAACTGATACGGAAAAATTAAATGAAATAGCTAGGGAACACGGAATAAATGATTACAGGATAATGGCTCCCACTATTTTTATCGGTGATTACTTTTTTCAGTTTAGAGATTTTACCTCAAGAAGTGAAGAAATGATTCTCGGTGCCATTGAAGGAAAAGTAGTCAAAGAAGACTGCTGTATAATAAAGATTCCTTTTTTAAATATCGAGGTTGATATAAGCAACTGGTCCTTGCCGTTTATAGCAATGCTTCTTGGGTCTATAGATGGACTCAATGTTTGCTCCATAGGGGCACTAATTTTAATTTTATCCATTGTTCTTGTTTTTAAATCTAAAAAGAAGGTATTTTTCTTCGGGGGCCTTTTTATCTTTACTTCAGTTGTTGTTTACGGAACCCTAGTTTTTATATGGGGTCAGCTTTTTGAAAAATTAATTGGTCATTTAGAAATATTAAGAACAATAATCGGATTTGCTGTTTTAGGGGGAGCTATTTATTTTTTCAAAGAATTTTATAGATTTTTTAAGTATGGGCCAACATGTAAGTCTTCAGATTCTGTCTTAATTAAAAAAGCAACAGAGAAATTACAAAAAGCATTTGAAAGAAAAGGTCAAAGCACATTGCTTCTCGTGGTGGCAGTTGTTTCCTTTGCTTTTGTTATTACTATTGTTGAGCTTCCTTGCTCCATTGGCATTCCTATTGCTTTTTCGGGAATACTTGTTGAGGCAGGAATTACATCAGCTTCTTTTTTCTTTTATATTCTTCTTTACCTTTTCTTTTATATGTTAATTGAGCTTATTATTTTTATTGGTGCGGTATTTACAAAGCAAATTTGGCTTGCTGGATCAAAGGCAATTACCTGGATTACTTTTGCTGGCTCAATGATCCTATTCTTTCTTGCATTTTATTACTTAATTGGTTTTTAGTTTTCGGCAAAAAATTATAAAAAGATTAAGAAAACAACGTTTTCAGAAAGAGAATGTTGTTTTTTTAATTTTTAGCGAATCTTTTTCAAGCCTTCATTTTATGGTAAGATAAAATAAAAAGTATGGTAGAAAAAAGTAAAAAAATAAGAGAAAGAAATTTGTATCCAGATCCTGAATTACCGCCAACCAAAGAAGATTTTAGGGAAACATTTCAATGGAAGATATTTAGGATTATGGCAGAATTTATTGATGGGTATCATTTTCTTGCTGACCTTAAAAAAACTATTACTATTTTCGGTTCAAGTAGTTTTCTTCCTAATAATCATTATTACAAAGAATCAAGGAAACTAGGAAATCTTTTAGCTAAAAAAGGATATACCGTAATTACTGGTGGAGGGCCAGGCATTATGGAAGCGGCTAATCGTGGTGCCTTTGAGGTAGGAGGAAAATCGGTGGGTATAAACATCCAACTTCCCGAAGGGCAGAGAATGAACACTTATATTAATAGTTCAATTGGTTTTAATCACTTCTTTACCAGAAAAGTGATGCTTTCTTTTTCTTCAGAAGCTTATGTCTTTTTTCCTGGTGGATTTGGTACTCTAGATGAATTTTTTGAAATGATTACCTTGGTTCAAACGAACAAGTTAGCAAGGAAGGTTCCTATTATTGCTGTAGGAAAAGATTATTGGCAGTATTTATTTAAATTTCTTGAATCAGAAGTTTATTTAAAGCATAAGGCAATTAAAAAAGAAAATTTAGACATATTCCAATTGGTTGACTCTGCGGAAGACGTAATGGGAAAAATTACAGCCAAGAAGAAAAGATAGTTTTTAAAATGATCGTTCTTGGTTTTTTCTTTGCTTGCGATCAGAATTTAAATTTTTGAAGTGAGCACAAAGATAATAAAAATTAAGATATGCAAAATTTAAACAGGAATTGGCATAATTTAGAAATAAAAGAGGTTTTAAAAACTCTTAATGTTGGTTTTGAAACAGGATTATTGGAAAAAGAAGTAATTAAAAGAAGGAAAGCTTATGGGTCCAATGAATTACCTGAAGAAAAACGCCTGTCTAAACTTCAAATATTTTTAGAGCAATTTAAAAGTCCTTTGATTTATGTTTTAGTTGTTGCTGGTTCCGTAACTCTATTTTTGCATGATTATACCGATACTATTATTATTTACGGTGCCGTTTTGCTTAATGTTTTTATCGGATTTTTTCAAGAGAATAAAACATCAAAAACCTTACAAGAATTGAAAAAGGTAGTTAAATATACGGCAGAAGTTAGAAGAGATGGTAATTTTGAAATAGTAGATTCTTCTGAATTAGTTCCCGGAGATATTATCGTTTTAAATCCAGGGGACAAAGTACCTGCCGATGCGCGTGTTTTAAAAAGTCACGAACTAAAAATTAATGAAATGGCTTTAACCGGAGAATGGTTGTCATCAACAAAAGAAAAAGGGATTTTAGAAGAAGACACGCCCTTAGCAGACAGAGAGAATATGGTTTATATGGGAACTATAGCAGAAGAAGGAAAAGCCATGGCAGTAGTTGTTGCTACCGGTATCAATACTGAGATTGGCAGAATAGCTGGAACATTAAGAGGGGTCAAGGAAGAAAAAACATCGTATCAGAAAAAACTAGCCAGATTTGCTAAAGTGCTTGGAAGTATTATTGTTTTTATTTCTTTCTTTATTTTTTTATTCGGCATAATTGGAGAAAGAGAGTTCGTTGAAATGTTTACTATTACGGTAGCTTTGGCGGTAGCAGCAATTCCCGAAGGACTCCCGGTTGCCACAACAGTAGTTTTTACTTTCGGAATGAGAGAGATTCTTAAAAAGAAAGGACTGGTTAAAAAATTAGTGGCTGCTGAAACTCTTGGTAGCACTTCAGTGATTTGTGCAGATAAAACAGGAACATTAACAGAAGGCAAAATGGAGGTGGCAAAAATCTTTTCTCCTTATGAAATTCTTTATTATAAAAATTCTCAAGATAAAGCTCATATTTTAGCTCTGAAGATTTCTGCCTTGAATAGCGAAGCATTTATAGAGAATGTTAATAAGCCTATTGAAAAGTGGGTTGCAAGAGGAAGGCCTACAGACAGAGCGTTGCTAGTTGCTGCCACTCAAGCAGGAATTAATAAGAAAGAAATAGAATCAAAGGAATTAAAAATTGACGAGATTTTATTTAAATCTAAAAATAAATATTCAGCAACTCTTTATCAATCTCAGGAAAAAGATAAGTTTCTTTATCTAATGGGAGCTCCGGAAATAATCTTAGAAAAATCGAAATTTTTCCAATTTAAAGATGAAAAGAAAAAAATTGATTCGGAAAGTCTTAAAAAATTACGGGAAAAATACATCGAGCTAATGTCCCAAGGATTTAGGGTAATAGCTGTTTCTTATAAAAAGGATAATGAGATAGGAGATAAATTAAGCGAAGAGAATTTAGAGGACGTAGTTTTTGTCGGCCTTATTGCCTTACATGATCCTATTAGAAAAGAAACTCATAATGCTATTAATACTTGTCGTGAGGCTGGAATGAGACCCATTATTATTACTGGCGATCATAAGCTAACAGCTAAAGCTGTAGCTGAAAAAATAGGATTTAAGGTAGAGGAGAAAAATATTTTAGAAGGGAAAGAACTAGAAAAGCTTTCTGATGAAGAATTTCAAAAGATTTTAAAAGATATTCATATTTATGCAAGAATCGCCCCGGAACAAAAATTAAGAATTGTTCAGGCGTGGCAAGAGGCTGGTGAAGTAGTGGCTATGACTGGGGATGGGGTCAATGACGCCCCTGCTCTTAGAAAGGCTAATATTGGTGTAGCCTTGGGTTCAGGCACAGAAGTAGCAAAAGAAGCGTCTGACTTAACGCTTCTTTCAGACGATTTTGGAGTAATTATTGTTGCGATAGAAGAGGGCAGAAGAATTATTGACAATATTAGAAAAATTATTACTTATTTGCTGGCGGGCGGATTTGGTGAAATAATGTTAGTTTCTTTAGCCGTTATTTTCCAAATGCCTTTGCCTGTTTTAGCAGGGCAGATTTTATGGAAAAATCTTATCGAAAGTACACCGCCAGCGATGGCCTTGACCTTTGAAGAAAAAGAAAAAGATATTATGAAAAGAAAGCCAGAACCACTGCATCTTCCCTTATTTACAGGAGAGATGAAAGCTTTAACTTTGATTATTGGAGTGGGAACGGGCATTATTCGTTTTGGTTTATTTTTATGGCTTTTAAGGATAGGGATTCCCATAGATCAAATTCGTACTATAATTTTTGCTAGCCTGGCAATTGATTCATTTTTATTTATTTTTTCTTGTCGTAGTTTAAGAAGGAATATTTGGCATTATAATCCATTTTCCAATATCCATGTCCTCTTTACCATATTAATAGCTTTCTTTGTTTTGCTAGCAAGTATTTATTTGCCGCCATTACAGCACGTTTTACAAACAGCTCCCCTGGGAATTTTTGGCTGGCTGGTAGTTTTCGGTTTTGGTTTGCTTGTTTTTGCATC
This sequence comes from uncultured Candidatus Saccharibacteria bacterium, assembly GCA_964445905.1. Lineage (GTDB taxonomy): Bacteria > Patescibacteriota > Minisyncoccia > Minisyncoccales > JAGGXC01 > CAYUNN01. Next base: position 94,648 of record CAYUNN010000003.1, read on the forward strand.
AATTGAACTTGCAAAATACTGGTTTATAGTAAAACATAAGGTTTAGCATTCTTTTGTTTTTTAATCAGAGAAAGCGGTATTTTAAAATCATTGACATATTTTTAACTAAAAACATATTAATAGCAAGTTCTTAATATTAATAGGGTTGCTTATATTAATTATCTTTTAATACGGATAAGGAAAAGCCTAAATTAGAAAATAAAGAAAAATTGGCGCTGACAAGGCGCTTTTGTATTTATTGCACTAAACCCTGTTGACATTATTTTAATAATGATATACACTTGTTTCTAGTGTAAGCAAGCTTTTCTTATCTTTTCCTTCTAAAAATAGGTAGGCCAAAAGATAGAATAAAGTTCATTTAGGTCGGCTTACCTTACAATTTAAAATTTATTCAGAAAATGGAAAACAAATTGTTTGTTGGTAATATGCCATATAATACCAACGAAGAAGCTTTGAAAGAGTTGTTTTCCCAAGCAGGAACCGTTGAATCTGTAAGTATTATTACAGACAGAAATTCTGGCAGATCAAAAGGTTTCGGTTTTGTGGAAATGTCAACTGAGGAAGAAGCAAAAAAAGCTATAGAGATATTAAATGAAAAAGATTTCGAAGGAAGAAATCTTGTAGTTAATATAGCTCGTCCTCGTAAAGAAAGAAGCTAAATCAAAAAGCAAAGCTCCTCTGACAAAGAGGAGCTTTTGCTTTTTAAAGTTGACAAATTGTCTATTTTTTATAATAAAGGAAGAGGAGGATAAAAAATGAGTAACTTAAAAATTAAATATCCAAAAATGGGAGAACATATATTATTCAGTTTAAGCAGGTTAAATTCACCAGAAAGAGGGATGTCAATATCAAGTAATATTTATTTCCGCACCCACCCGGGCCTTAGAAAAAGAATTAAAAAAACAATAAGTGATTTATGTCAAAAGGGATTTGTTTATCTTAAAGATGGAAGAATTTTTATTACTCAAAAAGGCAATAATTTTTTGTCAAGAAAACAGTGCAACGCTGATGAAATTGCAGATGGAGCAGCAGAGGAATTAGTTATTTCAAAATAATCGAAAGATGTAATATACGAGGTTTAAATTTAAAAACCTCGTTCTATTTATTTAAAAAAATATTTTTATCTTGAAATTCAGAATTTAACCGATAAAATTATAATATTTTTCTTTAAATGTTATAATAAATAATTGCTTTAGTTATATTTTTTTTGATAGCAGATAAATATGCAAGAATTTCTTTCTTTCTTTATCGTTATATTTGCAGGTGTATTTTTTTCAGAAGCCTTTAAACGTTTTCATCTGCCTTGGGTAGTAACATTGATTTTAGGAGGAATAATTATTGGTCCTCATGCGTTAGGCATTCTTCATGTAAACGAAACCATTGATTTTATTGGGCAAATAGGCCTTATTTTTTTAATGTTTATGGCTGGGCTGGAGACAGAATTTTCTAGTTTTAAAAAATTCAGAAAAGGAATATTCGGATTGTCTCTCTTAAATTCTGTTATTCCTTTTTTTGTTGGAATTGCAATCGGGATATTTTTTAATTACGATTTGTCAACATCAATTCTTTTGGGGATTGTTTTTGTTTCTTCTTCTATTGCAATTGTTGTCCCGTCTTTAAAGGTAAATAAAATGCTTGATTCTAAGCTGGGGAAATCAATCGTTGCCACAACGGTAATGGGAGATGTGGCTAGCTTGATACTTCTTTCTTTGTTTTTACAAATAGTTAATCCAGTCAGCAGAATTCCTCTTCCTCTGTTTTATATTTTATTGGTCTTTTCTTTATTTGCTATTAGATGGCTTGTTCCAAAAATCCGCTTTTTATTTTCTCTTTATCTTAGAGACAGAGAAGATCTTTTTCAGGAAGAACTTAGATCAATTCTTTTTATACTAATAGGGGTAGTAATTATTTTTGAAGTTTTAGGGCTTCATCCTATTGTCGCCGGTTTCTTTGCTGGTTTTGTCTTGTCTGATTCAATTAAAACAAAAAAGATGAGGAAAAGACTTCATATTTTGAGTTACGGTCTTTTTATTCCGACTTTCTTTGTTATTATAGGAGCGAAAACAAACATTTCTGTATTCTCAGAGGCAAAAGGAGTTTTGCTCTTTGTTCTTTTAATTATTCTAGGATCAACACTCTCTAAGTTTATTAGCGGTTGCCTAGGAGGGAGATTAAACGGCTTTAGCAAAAAAGAATCTTTAATTATTGGAGTCTCTACCATTCCTCAGCTTTCAACAACTTTAGCGGTTGTTTTTACTGCCAACAAGCTTGGTTTATTTGATCAGAAAATAATGGTAGCCATGATAACCTTGAGCATTGTTAGCACTATCATTAGTCCTATTTTAGTAAAAATTCTTTCTGATCAAAAAGAAGAAATAGAAGAAGCAATCAATGATCAACATTAATAATTAATTAAATTTATGAAATTGAATAAAATATTTAAATTAATATTTTCTATTTTAATTTGTCATTTAGCAGGAATTATTGGGTCTTTTTTTACAGCTCCTGCTATTCCCGAATGGTACGCAAGTCTTCAAAAACCTTTTTTTGCTCCTCCTAATTGGGTTTTTGCTCCTGTTTGGATTTCCTTGTTTACTTTAATGGGAATTGCCTTTTATCTTATCTGGGAGAAGGGGACGGAAAGAGACAAAGTTAAGCTAGTTCTTTTTGTTTTCTGCGTTCATTTAGGATTGAATACTCTTTGGTCTGTTTTGTTCTTTGGTCTAAGATCTTCTTTTCTAGCTTTTTTAGAAATAATTGTTCTTTGGTTTTTCGTCTTGTGGATAACTCGTAATTTCTATAAACTTTATAAATTAGCTGGAATATTGCTTTTTCCTTACCTTGCTTGGTTGAGCGTTGCCGCGTTACTTAATTTCTTCATTTGGAGAATTAATCTTTGATTTTTTTTAAAATATCAGTAGCATATTTAAAAGAAGGAGGAGAATGAATTGGTAATTAAAATTGAAAATAAAGAAAAAGCAGAAAAAATCAACAGATTAGCTAGAAGATTTCCAAACATTGTTGGAGTCTATCTGTCTGATTTCGGTTTCTTAAAAGAAATCAAAATTTATTACGTTGGTCGCGAAGACAAGGGTTTTGAAAAAGAAGTAAGAGAGTCTTTAAGAGAAGAAATTCTTCCTGATTTTAAGATAAGCCTTTATTTTATCGCGCCACGTCCAGCGCTTTTTGAAATGTATTGCAATTAATTAAAGGAAGAGCATTATTCTTCCTTATTTTTTTAATTCACCCCTTGACAAAAAATATTATTATGATAAGATTTTAGTACTTAAAGAAAGGAATTTTTTATTTAAATTCTTAAATTATTGGAGGTGCTCATTATTATTATTTTTAGTTCTTTCATATCAATTCAATTTCGTTAAAAGATTATTAAGCGTCTTGTCCGTCTTGTTAGTAGGACAGGTAATAAGATTTATAGGTCAAGCTATTTACAAGTAGGTCAAGCATAGGTCAAGCTATTAATTATAGTTTAACCTTAGTATTAACTAACATTAAAAGTAATAATCAAATTATATGTTAGGACATAAACAATTTATTATTACTGAATTCTTAATTAAAAACATGAATAAAATATTAACTTTAATCAAAGAAACTAATTCTTCTAAAAGAGCGTTAGTTTTTGCTTTCGCTGTTTTCTTTGTCAGCGTTTTTATTTTTAATTTAAACGTTGCTAAAGTAAATGGTTGCGTTCAAGATGATCCTGGCAGTATTACGGTTTGCAAGATTATAATTGACGAAGAGGGAAATATAATAACAGATGCTTCTGATTATTCTCCTGCTAGTTTTAATATTCCTTTGTCAGGTGAATCAGCAAGTTTTTCTGATCATATTTTTGAAGCTCAGGATTTTTCTCCGAACACTAAATTGATTAATAATTACGACGATGCAGAATGTGTTACTTATGATAATCTTGAGTTAGGAAATTACTATTATGGCGAAGAAATTATTAGCCCAGAAGAAAATTGGGAAGAGCCATTGTATAATGATCAATTTTCTCATCAAGTAAATAGCCTCGGTGACTTTTTCGTTTATGACGGAGATCTAAATGATGAAAGCAGAAATAAAAACTCTGACGGTCATATTGTATTAAGTCAGGGCAGACCGGAAAGAACACTGGTTATTCTTAATCAATATAAAGTACAGGAACCGTCGCTAGTAACTATCCATGCTCTCAAGGTGGTTTGCGAAGGAGAAGAATATTTGCCTGATTGGGCAAGGACTTCCAGTAATCCCTCAATGATTACCGAAGATCTCGTCAACCAATATGTTGATGATTCGGATGGCAAGTGCTGGTTTGAACCGGGCTGGGAATTTGAATGGGGAGAAACAAGCGCTCCCGAAAAGAATGGTGATTACATTGGTTATGGAGGTCAAGGTTGGAATACCTTTGGTCCGACCGATAACGAAGGAAAGGTAATAGTTGAAATTGACTATGTAGAAGGAAGACAATATTTCTGGATGAGAGAAGTATTACAGGAAGGATACATTCCTTTTAGCGATTCAGGAGACGGTTCTGAATCTGTAAGCGCTGAAATGCTTTGTCATATAGACGCATACAAATACGACAATTATGATCGCGTAGACAATCCAGAAGCGGGCGAGACTTATTATTGTGTTGCCTTTAATGCTCCAATGCCTACTTATTCTATATCTGGAAAGAAATGGGAAGATCTCAATGGTAACGGAGAAGAGAACTGTGGAGAAAATGGACTAGAAGGATGGGAGATAACCCTAAGTAACGGAGAAGAGGTCATCGCTACTACTACAACTGACAGCAATGGTTATTATATCTTCGAAGACTTATTGCCTGGTGCCTACGAAGTTTGCGAGGTATTAGTAGATGGCTGGGAGAATACTTATCCCGGAGAAGGGAATCTTTGTCACAGCGTAGAGATAGAAGAAAGCGATATCACAGACATTAATTTTGGTAATAATCTTATTGAAGAAGAAGAGTCTTTATTTATTTATGCTAGAAAGGTAGTTTGTGAAGAAGAACAATATTTGCCTAATTGGGGAGCAGATTCTAATAACCCCCCTCAAATTACAGGAGAAACAGCTGAAGATTATGTTCTTAATTCAAACGGAATGTGTCACTTCGAAGCATGGGATTTCCAATGGGGAATTCCCGAGGGAGCTGTAAAAAAACCGGGAGAATTTATTGGTTTTGCTCCTGAACCAGGCTGGAATGTTTTTGGTCCTCATGATGAAGATTTAAGATCAATTGCGGAAATTAGCGGAACTGAATTAGGAGAAAATACTATAATCTGGGTAAGAGAAGTCTTAAGACCCGATTTTGTTATTTTTACTGATGGTTATACTTCCGAGGATGATTATAGTGCTGAAATGTATTGTCACATTGACGCATATAAATATGACAATTATGATCGCGTAGACAATCCAGAAATGGGAGATGAATATCACTGTGTCGCCTTTAACGCGCCTACTTGTACTATTAATTCTAATAATTGGAATCAAGTGGACAGAATAAATCTTGGTGATTCTGAAAGTATGGATGATCATGACGCTCAAGAATGGTGGGACGACCCGGGAGTAGGAAATTACGGAGGAAGAGATGGAGGAAACCTAATTGCTATCGTAAGAGGAGGAGATGAGTGCTCTGAAGAAACTGCTGCAGCTTCTTTTACTCTTCAAGCAGGAGCTAGCGCGTCAAGCCTTGTCTTAAGGCACTTGGATGGCTTGAGCAATCTTGATAGCTTTGATGTTTATATCAATGGAATAAAAATTGGAAGGTATCTAGATTCTCAAGACAGTGAAGAGATTTGGATTACTACTCATTTTTCATTGCCAGAAGGAATGTCCGGTCAATTGGAGGTTGAAATTGTTAACATTAATAATCCTTGGGTAAACTGTTCAACATGTGGTCAATTAGCCTTTAATTGGGCTGAAGTTGGTTACTGCGGAGAAACTCCTCCTGCTAAAAGCACCCTTTATATTATTAAGGATGTTGTTGGAGGAACAGCTGTGTCTGGAGATTTTACAATTTATGTTGTTGGAAACAATCCATCTATAATGTCTTTTCCCGGTGAAGAATTTCCCGGAACCATAGTAACGCTTGACCATGGGCCTTATAGTGTCTCAGAATCAACTAGCTCAGACTATATTAGCATGCTTTCTGCTGATTGTTCTGGAACAATAGCGGAAGGAGAAGTTAAAACCTGTACTATAACTAACAGTTTTGACGAGCCTCCTTATTGTGGTGATGGAATATGTAATGGTGATGAGTATTGTTATAATTGTCCAGAGGACTGTGGTAGTTGTGGAGGACCAGGTCCTGATCCTGATCCAGACCCTGATCCGGAGCCTGAACCAGAACCCTATTGTGGCGATGGAATAGTAAACGGAGATGAAGAATGTGATGGAGAAGAAGGCGTCCCAGAAGGTTATGTCTGTAACGAGCATTGCGTTTTAGAAAGAACGATTTGCGAAATGGATTTGAATGTAATGATAGTAATAGATGTTTCTGGAAGTATGGCAAACGATATTCCAACAAAACTTTCTCAAGTTCAAATTAATGCTAATAACTTTATTGGCAATTTAAGGAACAATGATAAATCTGGAGTAGTTTCTTTTAGCGGAATAGCTACTTTAGAAAAAGGCTTGTCAACAGATCATGCTTCTACTCAATCTGTCATTGATGGTTTAGTTGCGTTTGGAGCTACTAATATAGGAGATGCTATTTATACAGCTAATCAAGAATTAATATCAGAAGATGATATTTCAGACGCAGCTAGAATAGAAATTCTCTTGACTGACGGTAAAGCTAATCGTCCAAATGGTGATGGTATTAATGAAAATTCAGCTGACCTAGCTTTAGCTTTAGAAAGATCTTTAGAGGCAGCTGATAACGGAATTACTATTTTTACTATTGGAGTAGGCAATGAAGTTAACGAGGTTATGCTTCAAACCATAGCTGATAATACAGGCGGTACATATTACTTTATTCCTACTGCTGGAGAGCTAGAAGATATATTTAATCAAATATCTTCCGAAGCTTGTTTGATTGATGACGAAATAGAGGAAGAGTTGTCTGTAAAAGTTTTCGATTCAAGAATTATGTCTGTGTCAGATAATAGCGTTACTGTGTCTTGGTTAACTAATATACCAGCTACTAGTAGGGTTATTTATGATACTGTTCCTCATCCCGTCCTAGGAGATGCTCCAAATTATGGTTATGAATGGTCAACTGAAGAGTATAGTACTAAGACTTACTTCCACGTAGTAACTATTGCGGGAATAGATCCAGGAGAAACTTATTACTGGAGACCAGTCTCTCATGGCTCAGGAGAAAAAGTAGGAGAAGAAACTTCTTTTTCTATCAAGTCTCTTGAAGATAACATGAATGAGAACAATCAGAACAATCAGGGAGAACAGGAAGAAAGAGAAGAGGAAAAGCAAGAAGAAATGGTAGAAAACGAAGAAGGTCAATCCAGAGCAGAAAATATTGTTGAAGAAGAAGAAAAAGGAGAAATGGCAGGTCTTATCGCTGCTATCGGAGAATTCTTCCGAGTAGAAAATCCTTGTTTAGTAGCGACAATTCTTCTATCAATTCTTGCAATTATATATGTCTTTACAAGAATGAGAAAAGGAAAAAGAACTACCGGAAAGAACAAGTATTCAGATTTAATTGCAGGAATGATTATTTTAGCAATATTAGCAATTATATTTAAGTGTGCTTTGTTGCTAATTCCTGTGATTATATTAGCTATTCCTCTCTTGAAGGATAAGTTTTTAAAGCAAGAAAAAGAGCAAACTCAAATGTAAGATTTGATTGCGAAAGAAGAAGAGGCTAGGTTTTTACTAGCCTCTTTTTTTATAAAAAAGGACTTATCCACAGAAAACTTGATTGACTATACTTCCTATTAGTAATATTATTTAAATAGGAATGATTACTAATAATAAAAAAGAAAGATTGACTCCGCAAAGGAAGATCATTATTGATTATTTAAAGAGTGTTAAAACCCATCCTACCGCCGAAGAGGTTTATTCGGCGGTAAAGAGGAAACTTCCCCGAATAAGCTTGGGAACTATTTATCGTAATCTTCAAAAGCTAAAATGTTCTGGAGAGATTAGGGAGATTGATTGTAGAACGTGCGGAGTTACTCGTTACGACGGTAATATGTTTTCTCACGACCATTTTTTATGTGAGAAATGCAATAAGATATTTGATATTAAAAGGTCAGTTGATTTAAAAAATAAAATTAAAATAGGAAAAATTAAAAGTTACCAAATATATTTTTATGGAATTTGCAAAAAATGTTCAACAAAATAAAGCTTATTGTTATGATTGCAAGAAAAAAATTGAGATTAAAAACAATGAAGTCCAAAACGGAGTCCTTCTTGGGTACAATGACAATGGAGAGAAATTAATGGTTTTTAAGTGCAATCAATGCTTTGCTAAGGATCCAAGCTTGAGCAAATTTAGGAAATGCGAAGTTTATTCCAGGATAGTTGGTTATCTTAGGCCCATTAAGCAATGGAACAAAGGAAAGAAAAGAGAATTTGAGGAAAGAAAAAATTACGAGCAAAAAGAAGCTTAAATTAATTATTTTCTATGGTAAAAAAAGAAAACATTACTGGGCTTATGCTCAAAAGTCATTGCAAGTTAGAAGTTCTTCTTAAAAACTTTAAAGTAGGGACAGATAAAGATGTTGATAGCATTAGTGATAATTTTGAAGAATTTGCAAAAGAACTTAAAAATCATTTATTTGTTGAAGAAGAAGCGATATTTAAATTTATAGGTCCAATGCGAAACGAAGAGTATCAAGAGATTATCCCTGATCTCATAAGCGAACATAACTTGCTTTTAGAAAAGTTGAGCGATTTAAAAGAAAAAATTGTTGAAGGGAATGATATTGATATTACTAATTTTGAGAAATTATTAGTTCAGCATAAAAATTACGAAGAAGAATTTTTTTATCCTCAACTTGAGGAAAAATTAGAAGAATCTCAAAAAGAAAAAATAATTAAAAAGGTTAAAAAATTATCTATTAATTAATAAAAAAATATGGAAAAAACAATAAAAAATTTGACAAAAGCATTTATTGGCGAAAGCCAAGCAAGAAACAGATATTCTTTTTATGCAAAGATTGCTAAAAAAGAAGGCTTTGAGCAAATCTCAGACATATTCCTGTTAACAGCTGAAAACGAAAGAGAACATGCTAAGTGGCTTTTTCGCTTGATTAATGATTTAAAGGAAAAGAGCGGAGAAGACCTAGAAGAAATTGAAGTAGAAGCTTCAGCTCCAACAATTATCGGAGATACTGTTCAGAATCTTAAGTCGGCTATTGACGGAGAGCATTATGAAAATACAAAAATGTATCCTGAATTTGCTGACACGGCAGAGGAAGAAGGTTTTCCGGAGATTGCTAAAAGATTGAGAGCCATTAGCAAAGCAGAAGAGCATCACGAAGAGAGATATGTAAAATTACTGGCAGAAGTGGAAAACAATACAGTATTTAGCAAGGAAGAAAAAACTTATTGGGTTTGCAGGAAATGTGGCTATGTTCATGAAGGAGAAAAGCCTCCCGAAGAATGTCCTTCTTGCAGTCATCCCAGTAATTATTTTGAACTTAAGTGTGAAAAATATTAATTAAAAATGACAGAAAAAAAACAAATCTATAAGTGCAATATTTGCGGGAATATTGTCGAAGTTATTCATGTCGGCCAGGGAGAGTTAGTTTGTTGTGGTCAACCGATGGAATTGCAAAGAGAAAAGACAGAAGACGCTGGAGAAGAAAAGCATGTTCCAGTAATTGAGAAAACAGAAGATGGCGTAAGAGTTAAAATCGGATCTCATCCTCATCCAATGGAGGAACAGCACTACATTGAATGGATAGAGATTATTGTTAATGGAAGGTCTTATCGTAAGTTTCTAGGTCCAAACGACAAGCCAGAAGCAGATTTTGAAATCCGAGCAGATAACATTCAAGCAAGAGAATATTGCAATATTCATGGCCTGTGGAAAACTCATTACCAGAAAGATTAATGATAAAAAAATACGTGAATAAAATATTCACGTGTTTTATAACGCTGGAAAAAGCTGATAAGCAATAGCTGTTAAGATAAAAGCTCTAAAGATATTCCCTAGAAAAAGGATAGGAAGAGCTTTTTTTATTTTTAATAATCTTGCTGCTATTATCGTTATCGTAGGGAGTTGTGGCAAAGGAATGAAATTAAGGGTTAAAGTTACCCAATTTTTTTGGTTTACTAGCCAAAACACTCCTTTTTCTTTTGTTTTTTCCCCGAATCTCAAATTGCTTTTAACTTTTTTCCACCATCTATTCAATATTTTAATTAAACAGTTTATACTTTTCCATCTTATCATCTTTCTGATTGCCCAATCTGTTCCATAATAGGTTATTATTAATGTTCCTGTCCAATAAATAATTGTAAAGGACAGAGTAATATGGAAAGGCACTCCGAGCAAACGATAAGCTGTTATTCCTCCAAAACCATTTAAAAAAAGAAGAGGGAATCCGGTGATTAATTTTCCTAACATCTTTTCTCCTAGCTTTAAAAGAGCTATCCAAAAATTAGCATATTTTAGCTGAAACGTCAATTTAATGATTATTTTATATAAAATAATAAAAAATATTAATTAACAAAATCATCAAAAACCTCCCCCTTTGTTTTAGCGGTTTTTTTTAGTATAATTATATTAATAGGGAAGAAATTTATTTTTCTTACTTTTTATAATTTTTAAATGAAAATCAGTTCTAAAAAATTCAGAAAACTTTTAGTAGATCCTGGCTTTGTAAACGAGAAAGATTTTGACATTGCCGAGAAAAAAGCAAAAGAAAGTGATAAAGATTTGGAAGAGGTTTTAATAGGCAATGGTTTAATTTCTGACGAAGACTTAGGGAAAATTATTGCTGAAGAGCTTGATTTTCCTTTCATTGATTTAACAAAAGAAGGGGTCTCTGAAGAAGCATTTAAGATAATCCCCGAGCTTGTTGCTAAAGTGCAACAAGTTATTGTTTTTGATCGGGAAAGCCAAGAAGAAGGGGATGTTCTTAAGGTGGCTATGGTTGATCCGTCTAACCATGACATGATTAACTGGCTGGAAAAGAAGACTGGAGATAGAGTTGAGGCCTACTATACCACCCCTTCTTCCATTAGAGATGCCCTCAAGTTCTATAAAAAAGAAATCAAAGAAGAGTTTGACGATATTATTAAAAGTCAGGTGATAGAGGCTCAAAAAAAAGAAGCCAAAGCAAAAGATGTCCCCGTCATCAAGATTGTTGATACCCTGATTAATTATGCTTATGAAAATAGAGCTTCTGATATTCATATTGAACCATTGGAAGGAGAAACAAGAGTAAGATTCAGGATAGATGGAATCTTGCATAATGTGGTTGATCTTCCTAGTAATATCCATAATTTAGTTGTTGCCCGAATAAAAGTTTTATCTAAATTGAGAACAGATGAAAGATTTGCCTCTCAAGACGGAAAGTTCTCAGCTAGGTTCGACAAAGAAAAATTTGATATCCGGGTTTCAATAATACCGGTTACAGAAGGAGAAAAGGTGGTAATGAGATTATTGTCAGAAAGAATAAGAAAGTTTAGCTTAGACAATCTTGGTCTTATCGGTGAGAGTTTGAAAAAAGTTCAGTCCGCAGCGAAAAAACCTTACGGAATGATTTTAGCGACAGGTCCAACTGGTTCCGGCAAGACAACCACTCTTTATAGTATTTTAAAGATTTTAAATAAGCCGGAAGTTAATATTTCTACCATTGAGGACCCTGTGGAATATGATATTCGAGGAGTAAATCAAATTCAGGTAAATCCTAAAAAGAATATTAATTTTATCAATGGTCTTCGCTCAATAGTAAGACAGGATCCAGACATTATTATGGTGGGAGAAATAAGAGATTCTGAAACTGCCAATATTGCTATTAATGCTGCTATGACCGGACATTTAGTCCTTTCAACTATGCATGCTAATACAGCGGCTACTAATCTTCCTAGGTTGATTGATATGGAGATAGAGCCTTTTTTAGTTGCTTCCTCTGTTAACATAATCATTGCTCAAAGATTGGTGAGGAAAGTATGTACTCGTTGTAGGGAAAGCTATGAATTATCTAAGAAAAAGGCGATAGAAAAGAATTTTCCCGAACAAGTTATAGAGAAGGTATTTAAGAAAAAAGAAAAAGTAAGAGTTTTTCATGGAAAAGGATGCAAGGCTTGTGTCGGAACTGGTTTTTCTGGTCGAATAGGAATATTTGAAGTTTTAGAGATGACAGACAAGATTCAAAAACTAGTTATGGAAAAAGCCAATGCGGGGGAGATTAATCAAGCAGCAATCGGATATGGAATGATTACTATGCTTGATGACGGAATAGAAAAAGCTTTGCTTGGTTTTACTACAATTGGAGAAGTTCTTAGAGCTACAAAAACTTAGTAATTATGAAATTTGACTATATTGCTCAAACAAAAGAGGGCGAGAGTAAAATAGGAGATATTAGCGCGTCAGATCTTCGGGAAGCGAAGGAAAAACTTTTAGAAAAAGATTTGATTTTGATTTCTGTTGAACAAGTTAGAAAAAAAAGATTTTACATTCCCCTTCCTTCCAGAGTTTCTCATTTAGACAAGCTTCTTTTCGCTCGTCACTTAAGGATGTTAATTAAAGCAGGGCTGCCTTTAAGGGAAGCGGTAGCAGAGATTAAAGATCAGGCTCAATCCAGGAAATTCAAGAAGGTATTGGAAGACGTTTTAGCTCAGCTGGATAATGGAGAGTCTTTATCAAACAGCTTGGCTTCTCATCCAAAAGTTTTTGATGAACTTTCAGTAAGTTTAATCGAAATAGGAGAAGCAAGCGGTACGCTTGAGAGAAACCTCTCTTATTTAGCTGATCAATTAGAGAAAAAGCATGATTTAAGAATGAAAATAAAAGGAGCGATGATTTATCCGGTTATTGTTTTGTCTGCTACTTTTGGTTTAATTGCAATTTTAGCCGTATTTATTCTTCCCAAACTTCTTCCTTTATTCAGAAGCTTTGACATTGAGCTTCCTTTGCCGACAAAAATATTGCTCTTTTTCATTTCTGCAGGAGAAAGTTATGGTGCCTATATCGCCGTTTCAATAATTGCTTTTATTTTATTCATGTTTTTTATTTACCGTTTCAGACCGGTGAAGTCTTTTTTCCACAGAATTATATTAAAACTTCCTGTTTTTGGAAAAATTACAAAAGAAGTTAATCTGGCTTACTTTTCCCGAACTCTTGGGATACTTATAAAAAGCGGAGTTCCGATAGTTGAAGCTTTTGATATTACAAGTAAAAGTTTAAGTAATACTGTTTACCAGAAAGAAGTAGAAGGAGTTATTCCAACGATAAAGCAGGGAGGGCAGATAGCAGGATATTTTAAAGATAAACCTAAGATTTTTCCTTCCGTTTTTTCAAGAATGATAAGGGTAGGAGAAAGAACAGGAAAAATAGATGAATCATTGTCTTATCTTGCCAGTTTTTATGAAAAAAATGTTGATGACGCTACCAAGAACATTTCCTCAACTTTGGAGCCGGCTTTATTGATATTTATTGGAATGATTATTGCTTTCATTGCCGTCTCTATTATCATGCCAATTTATGAAGCCACTCACGGCTTAAGTGGCTTAAGAAGATAAATATTATGAGGGCATTTACTTTTATTGAGCTCTTAATTGTAATAGGTATTATTTCTGTTCTTTTACTTTTAACGATCCCATTAGGGATTGGTTTTTATAAAGGACAGCAATTAGATAGTGTAGCCGAAGGAGTTCTTCAAAATTTAAGGAGAGCTCAACTAAGAGCTATGTCTCAGTCTGATTATGACTTCGGAGTTTATTTTGGTTCCGGAAACATCGAAGAATATATTCTTTTTCAGGGAGATTCCTATGCTAACGGTGAGAATGAAGAAGTATTTGATGTCCCCAAAGGAATTTATTTTAGCGGATTGGAAGAAGTGGTTTTTTCAAGAACTGCCGGAGAGCCTTTTTTGACAGGAGATATCAGCATAACCAATGAGATTTCAAATGTTATTATCAGTATTAATAACTTAGGGAGAATAAGTTATGCTCCTCCTGAGCCTCCACCTCCCCAGGGCTGCTGGGGAACAGGAGGAGAATGTGATCCTCTTTGCCATTATACTGATTACGGCATTCCGACAGCAGCTTATCGAGAACCAATCCCTCCCTGCAACAGAGAATGCAATCCAGCCAGAAATATATTTATTGATCCTTCAGGAGCGTGCAGAGATGACGGAACGGATAACTGCTACAAAATGACAGATCCAACAACCGGATACACTGAATGCATCCAGAGAGAATCATGCGAAGGAAGGTGTGAGGGGATATGTACTCCTTGTCGAGAGATAATAGATCCTCAGGAATGCGAACAGCAAGAAGGGTGCAGAGCTATTTCATCTCCAGGAGTTTTTATATGTCGTGGAGAATGTGTTTCTTGCGAGGAGTTTTCTGAAGGAGGAAACTGTTCCAATCAGCTGGGTTGCGGTTGGGATGCTACTGCCTGGTACTGGGAACTTGCCAGTCCCCAATCAGGCTACTTTAATTATGTAACTTGTGAATGGTATGAAGAATGAAGGATTTACTTTAATTGAGTTAATAATATATATTGCTATTGTTTCATTGATTCTTATTCTGTCTAGTAATTTTGCTTGGGATATTATTCAGGGAAATGTTAAATCTAATTCTTCTCGAGAAGTACAACAAAATGCCCGCTTTGCAATGGAAAGAGTTTCCCGCAGTTTAAGAGAGGGAAATGATCCGCTTATTTTTAGTGTTGTCGATGGCGTTCTTTATGAAAGTGATGCCCCCTTAACTAGCGAACAGGTTAGGGTTGTTGATTTTAGTATTACTTCTGTCTCAAATACTTATAAGATTAGTTTAACTGTTGAGTATAATAATATTAGCGGGAGAAGAGAGTATGAAGCGGAATCAACCTTAGAGTCAACAATTGCTTTATTTTCAGGAGACATATCTCCACCTCCCGAGGGCTGCTGGGGAACAGGAGGAGAATGTGATCTTCTTTGCCATTACGCTAATTACGGTATCCCGACAGCAGCTTATCGAGAACCAATTCCTCCCTGCAACAGAGAATGCAATCCAGCCAGAAATATATTTATTGATCCTTCAGGAGCGTGTAGTGATGATGGAACAGGCGATTGTTACAAGATGGCAGATTCAACAACCGGGCCTACCGAATGTATCCAGAGAGAATCATGCGAAGGGAGATGCGAAGGAATATGTACTCCTTGTCGGGAGATTGTGGATCCTCAAGAATGCGAACAACAAGAAGGGTGCAGAATGATTGCAACTCCAGGAGGTTTTATGTGTCACGGAGAATGTATTGCCTGTGAAGAATTCCCTGATGAAGAAAACTGTTCCAATCAGCTGGGTTGCGGTTGGAACGCTACTGCCTGGTACTGGGAACTTGCCAGTCCCCAATCAGGCTACTTTAATTATGTAACTTGTGAATGGTATGAAGAATGAGAGAGGACAATCTTTTATAGAACTGCTAATTGCTATGGGAATTTTTGTTGCATTGATGTCTGCCGTTACTTTTCTCGTTCTTAATTCTCATATAAGCAACAGGATTGGTCAGGAAATTACTCTGGCCGATTATCTGGCTCAAGAGGGATTAGAAGCGGCAAAGTCAATAAGAGATAATAACTGGGATGATTTAACAGATGGATCTCATGGAATTGACATTTTTGATGATAGATGGATTTTCCAAGGAACAGAGAATGATTTAAGCGATAAACTTAACGATGGGAAAAGATCGATAGTCGTGGAAACAAAAAGTTCTGATGTTAAAAAAATTATTTCTTCCGTTGAATGGAAATTTACAGGAGGAAGAATTCAAAAAGTTGAACTGGTTAGTTATCTGACAAATTGGCAAAAAGAAACGTCGGGGATTACGGTTTTTTTCAGTTCAAGTGAATATTCAGTTTTAGAAAGTGCAGGTATTTTTACTGCTGAAGTCAATCTTTCCGAGGCATACGAAGGTGAAATTACTGTAAGATATAGAACAGAAAATGGAAGCGCTGTTTCCCCGGATGATTATTTGAAAGCTGATGATATTTTAGTTTTTGATCCCGGGGTTATTTCCCAAACTTTTGACATAGAGATTGTGGATAACTTATTAGAAGAGTCGGATAAATATTTTAGCCTGATCCTTTATGGTCCTCAAAATGCTATGCTTGGATCTCCCAGTATGGCAACGATAGTAATTATTGACGATGATGGTCCTCCCCAGGGCTGCTGGGGAACAGGAGGAGAATGTGATCTTCTTTGCCATTATACTGATTACGGCATTCCGACAGCAGCTTATCGAGAACCAATCCCTCCCTGCAACAGAGAATGCAATCCAGCCAGAGATATCTTTGTCAATCCTTCAGGAGCGTGCAGAGATGACGGAACGGATAACTGCTACAAAATGATAGATTCAACAACCGGATACACTGAATGCATCCAGAGAGAATCATGCGAAGGAAGGTGTGAGGGGATATGTACTCCTTGCGAAGAAATTATAGACCCAAGAGAATGCGAACAGCAAGAAGGGTGCAGAGGATTTAATGTTCCAGGAGGAGGTTTTAGATGTTTGGGCAGATGCGTTGTTTGTGGAGAGTTTCCCGACGAAGGAAACTGTTCCAATCAGTTAGGTTGTTGGTGGGATGCTACTGCCTGGTATTGGGAACTTGCCAGTCCCCAATCAGGCTACTTTAATTATGTAACTTGTGAATGGTATGAAGAATGAGAATCAAAAAAATGGATACATTGCTTTAGTTTCTGTCCTTATTATTTCTTCAATTACCTTATTTTTAGCAATTAATGCTAATTTATTTGGTATTTCAGAATCAGGAATGGCTTTGAGGAAAAGCCATTCTTCCAAGTCTTTTTATCTGGCTAATCTTTGCGCTGAAGACGCTTTAATGAAGTTAAAAAATAATTTGGATTATTCCGGAGATGAAACATTGAGTCTTGACGGAGGAAGCTGCTATATTTCTTCACTTGAAGGAAGCGGCAATGAAGATAGGATAATTAAAACAAGCGGAAACTTCAATGATCAGACAAGAAGGATTATAATAGAAATAGGCAGGGTTAATCCTTTAATGGAAATTAGTTCATGGAGAGAAGTATCGAGTTTTTAATGAAATATAATTATGTTCCGCGGAAATAAAATTTTTGGCATAGATATAAGTGATTTTTCGATAGAAATTTTACAGCTCAATTCTAGAAAAAAACCAATGGCATTTGGCAGAATTGTTATTGAAGAAGGAATTGTAAGAGATGGGTTTGTTTTGAAAAAAGAAGAATTGAAAAAGAAAATAGAAAAAGTCGTTTCTAAATCAAGGGTTCGAGGAAACAAGGTTATCTTGTCTTTGCCCGAATCAAAAGTTTTTACCAGTCTTTTTAGTATTCCCGGAGAAATCAAAGGAGACAGGCTTAAAGAAGCAATTGAGAATGAAGCTAGAAAAACTATTCCCATTGAGTCTTCAAAAATATACTGGGATTGGCAGGTAGTTTTTACGGATCCCAAGAGCAATCAGCAGTTAATACTTTACGTTGGAACATTAAAAGAAATCATTGATGATTATCTTGATATTTTCAAAGACCTGGGAATAGAAATTATTGCTTTTGAATTAGATTCTGTTGCTCTAGCCCGGGCCTTACTGGTAAAAAATAAACCAAGAAATGGAGTGCTGATTATGGATATCGGGGCTCGGGTGACCGATATTAGTATTTTTGACAAAGATATTATCCTAAAAGATTCCAATGTAGTCTCTGTGGGAGGGGATTATTTAACCAAAATATTAGCGGAAAAATTAAAAATATCAGAAGAAAAAGCAGAAAGAGCCAAAAGGAAGTTTGGCGTGGATGGAGAGAACGAAAAAGTGAGCAAAATTTTAAAAGAAGAATTAGAACCTGTTATTGAAAGAACGAATAAATCAGTCAGTTATTACAGGGGAAAATTAGATGGGGCATTTTTAGCTGGAGGATCAGCTCAGATTCCTGGCTTGTCCAGTTATTTTGCTTCTAAAATAAACCTTAATACCAGTATTGGTGTTTCTCCTCTTCTAGCTCAAATCAAAGAAGGTTCGGTTCTTTTTAATACCGTAGCAGGATTAGCCTTGAGAGGAATAGAAAAAGATCCTAAAAAAGCAGGCGTGAATCTTCTGCCTAAAAAAGAAAAGAGAACCAGTTTAGTTAGTCAGGAAACAAGCAAAAAGAATTATTTCCGGGTCTTGGCTATTATAATAGGAATAATCGGTTTTGTTTTTCTTAGCTGGGTAATTTATAAATTTATTATTGAACCTCTTGATCAAAAACCAAAACCTCCTCCCTTATTAGAGGAAGTACCTGTGGCCACCGGCACAGAAGAAGAAGTTCAACCAGAGCCAGAGCCGGAGCCGGAGCTAGAACCGGAAGTGGAAGTAGAAGAAATAGAAGTCGTTATTATTTTGGAAACAGAAGAAGGTTGGATTGATGTAAGACAGGGGCCTGATGATAACTATCCTTCTGTAGCCAGAATTAATGCCGGGGATAGTTTTCCACTATTGGCTGAATTTGATAATTGGTATAGAATAGAATTAACAGACGGTACTACTGGTTGGGTTTCTGGTAAAAGTGTTATAATAGAAAAACAATCTACCAACTAAAAAAAGGTCAAAATAATATTTATTTAAATAAAAAGGTTATGTTTAAATCAGAAAAGGGTTTTACTTTAATTGAAATTCTTTTAGTAATTGGTTTAATTGCAATTTTAGCTGCAATAGTAATTATTGCTATTAATCCTGCTCGTCAGTTTGCCCAGGCAAGGAACACTCAGAGATCCAGTGATGTTAATGCTATTCTAAATGCTGTTCATCAAAATATGGTTGAAAACCAAGGAGTTTGGACATGTTCTGAAGATATTCCTACCACCTCTACAGGTATAAAGGCTACTGGCACCGATATTTATAGTTGCTTGGTAGATACTTATTTGGCTGAATTGCCTTTGGATCCGGTAGAAGGATATTTTACTAGCGAAACTGATTATGATTCCGGCTATGAAATTATGCAGAGCGGAACAACCGGCAGAGTAACAGTGTCTGCTCCCGAAGCTGAGCTTGGTGAAACAATCAGTGTTACCAGATAATTTTTTAAAATAGATTAATTGTGAAGCATAAGGTTCGGAAGTTTTTCTTTCGGGCCTTTTATGTTAAAATGTATTAACCTATTAATTTTTTGATTATTTAAATGATAAAGAGAAAACAAAAAAGAACTAAAATATCAGATCCTGGTTCTGTACTGGCTCATCAATTAAAAAATCCCATCTCTGTTCTTAATGGTTATCTTGAGGTTTTACTTTCTGAGGAGATAGGAGAGATTAATAAAAAACAAAAAGAATATCTTTCCGATGCGATAGAAAACGTTAAAACTATGAGCAGAACGGTTAATGACCTTCTTGATGTTTCTAAGATTGAAGAAGGTTATTATAAATTAAACCCAAAAAATATTAATTTGGCAGAAGTTGTTCAAGGGGTGATTGACGAACTTTCTCCCTGGATTAAAGCGTCTAATGTAAATATTAATTTTGAAAAGCCGAAAGATATTAAAGTTTTTGCTGACCCGTTAAAGATTAGATACGTAGTAGAAAATTTAATTTCTAATTCCGTAAGGTACAAGGGACCAGGAGTGAGTTTTGTTCGGATAGAACTTAATAAGAAAAATGAAAAAGTTATTTTCTCTTGCGAAGATAACGGAATAGGAATTCCTAAAAAAGACTTTGATAAAGTTTTTTCCAAGTATTACAGGTCAGAAGAAGCGCTTAATTTTTATCCTTCCGGAACAGGGCTCGGCCTTTATATCAGCAGGGCAATAGTTGAGCTTAGCGATGGGAAGATTTGGTTTGAGAAGAATAAAAACAAAGGAATAACTTTTTATTTTACTTTGCCTTCTGCTTAATTTCTTATAACCATGGGGAAAAAAACTGAAGAAAAAAGAAAGAAAATATTGATGGTTGAGGATAATATCTTTTTAAGAAAACTTTATAGAGACAAATTAACTCGGGCTGACTTTGCGTTTGTTGAAGCAACCAACGGAGTGGAAGGGATTAATAAAATTGTTTTTGAAAAACCTGATCTAGTCCTACTTGACTTAATCTTGCCGGGAAAGAATGGTTTTGATGTCCTATCGGAGATTAAAAGCAAGCCGGAAGTTAAAAATATTCCGGTGATAATCTTATCTAACTTGTCCCAGGAAGCGGACATTAAAGAAGCAATGAGCCTTGGAGCAAAAGATTATTTAGTTAAAACAGAAGTGAGATTGTCTGAGGTCGTAGATAAGATTAAAAAGATTATTTAAAAAATTAATAATTGTTGCCTGTGGAAAACTTAGGGAAAACTTAGAGGATAATTTTCCCTTGACTTATTTTCTGAAATATAATAAATTGCTTACTACAAAGGTTAATTACATAAGATTGGAGGGATTGAACAGTGTGATCAATTTATCTTATTATTTGTTAAAATTTAATATTGAAAAAGGGAGTGTTGGTTCGCTATTGTGTGCGAATTTTTGTTTTCTTGATCTTTAGATAAAGCGTGAGCTTTGTCTTTTTATTTTTTAGAAGGACAAAGCTTGGACTTTATATGTCCAAAAGATTAAAAAATTAAAGGTCGATAGAAGGGTAATTCTCTCTAGATTCTTTAGGGGGAGACGAGCGCTTAGGTCACGAAGAGACCTAGGGCAAAATTACTCTTTGAAAATGTAAAAAAGGTTAAAAATAATTATTAAATCTTTAATATATATGAACAAAAAAATTATATTAAGTTTAAGCGTAATTGGTATCGTTGCAGCTATCGTTGTTGGCGGAACCGTTGCTTACTTCAGTGATACTGAAGTTAGCGAAGGCAATATCTTTACTGCCGGGACAATCAGTTACGCACTGGGTTGATGTTGAGAATAAAAGCTCTGAAATTCAGCCAATAGGAGTTGAGGTGATTGATTATTCTTCCTGTATTAGCGATTGTTTTTCCGAACAATTAGAATTAACAATTAGCAATGGTTCAGCAAGCTATACAGCATCTTTAGATGAATTCTTTACTGCGGGAAATATAAAACTTTCTGATTTAGCGGCTGGAAATACAACGAGATACTACTTTACTGTAACTTTCCTGCCAGAGTCCGGTAATAAATATCAGGAAAAAACAGTTAATTTTGATTTTAAGATTGGATCCCTGGGCAAAGAATCTATTGGCGGTGAAATGGGCGGAGGAGAAACAGGTAATGGAGAAACAAGCGGAGACGGGGGTGGAGGATTCTTCATAACCGGTTTAACGATTTTTGAAGAAGCAGCTTCAGGCGTTGAAGAAAATGAAGTAATTATCAGTTGGAGAACAAATAAGTTTGCAACTAGCAGGGTAATTTATTCTTCAGAAAATCAATCTCACACTTTATTATTAGATAGTCCGCCGAATTATGGTTATTATGACTCAACTGAAGAAGATTCAACACCTAAAACAGTTCATCAAATGACTATTAGCGGATTAGAGCCAGAAACAACTTATTATTTTAGATGTGTTTCCCGGGGCTCTTTGGCGGTTAGCAAAGAACTTAGTTTTACTACTTCAAAGGCGGGAGACGAGAAAATTGTTTTTCAGCCAATAGATTTTGAATCACCTTCAAGTCCTGATAGCCCTTCAAGTCCTGATAGTCCATCATCGATTTCTGGTATTTACGGTCAAGGAACTGGAGAAGAGGGCGATTCGGAAGAGGAGCTATCATTAGAAGAATATGAGGGTGTTGACGAAAAAGATGAAGGGTTTGGTAGCGCATTTTTAGCAACAATCGGTAAATTTTTTAACTCTGATAATTTCTGCTGGATTTTCTTTCTTCTTATAGTGGTATTAGTTATCGTATCTCTTATGTCAGAAAAGAAAGCTAAGGGAAAGAAAAAATGGATTCTGCTCCTTGTTATCATTTTAATGATCATTGCATATTATTTTTTATGCGGTTTTCTTTATTGGATTTTTATTATTGCCGCGATTACTTTGTTTATCTATCCTTTTATTAGAAAAGCAAAACTTTTAATTAAAAAAATAAAAAACAGAGAAAATCAGTAAAGAAAATTAAAATTCAAGGTATTTAGAATGCTTTACAGCATTTTTTTATTTGTTTTTTTTATTTTAATAATTTATAATTAAGTAATAATTAATAATAATTATTTTATGGAAAAGAAAACTAAAATTTTAATGATTGAAGACGATCCCTTTTTCGGCAGACTATGCAGCAAGGCTTTGGAAGATGAAGGATATGATGTAGAAATAGCTCCTGACGGAGAAACAGGTTTAAATATAATAGAAAGGGTAGATCCTGATTTAATCCTTTTAGATATTATTCTTCCCAGAATGAATGGTTTTGAAGTATTGAAGAATATAAGGGAACATGAGAATGAAAAAGTGGCTAATAAGAAAGTTATTATTTTGTCTAATCTTTACGCTAAAGAAGAAGAAGAGAAAGGAGAGAAATTAAGAGCCCAGGATTATTTAATTAAAGCTAATGTTACTTCCGATGATTTATTAGAAAAAATTAAAAAAGTTCTGTAGTTTTTTCAAAAAAAGAAAGCTCTTAACCCGGATAAAATTATCCGGGTTTTGTGTTAAAATGAAAGATGATTTTGAAATTCTTAAAAAGAATTGCTCCTTTTATCTTGGGGGTTTTATTATTGGCTAACATTCTAGCTTGGCTTACCGTTTATGAATTATCTCAACCTCAAATTCTTAAGATTTCTTTTTTTGATGTAGGCCAGGGAGACAGTATTTTTATCCAAACTCCTCAGGGCCACCAAGTTTTAATTGATGGGGGTCCTGATTCTACTGTTTTAGAAAAATTAGGCCAAGAGATGCCTTTTTGGGATAGAGATATTGATTTAATAATCCTTACCCATCCTGACCATGATCATATCGCCGGGCTAATAGAAGTATTAAAGGTTTACGAAGTAGATAATATTTTATGGACGGGCGTCGCGGGGAATACCCAGCAATACGGAGAATGGGAAAGGTGTCTTGAAGAGGAAAATGCTAGTATAATAATAGCTGAAAGCGGTCAAAAGATTATAATGGGAGATGTTTATTTTGAAGTGATTTATCCTTTTGAAAACTTAGAAGGAGAAGAAGTTAAAAACATTAATGATACTTCTGTCGTCGGCCGCCTGGTTTTTAAAAACAATTCTTTCTTTTTCACCGGGGATATTTCTAAATCGGCAGAGAGGAAGATTGTTGAGAGCGGAGCTGAAATAAAATCAGACGTGTTAAAAGTAAGCCACCATGGGAGTAAAACATCTACTGCCGAAGAATTTGTTTTTAGTGTTTCTCCCGACTTAGCAGTTATCCAGGTAGGCAGAGATAACTCCTATGGGCATCCTTATCAGGAAGTCTTGGATACTTTAGATAATTATGGTATAAAAATCCTAAGGACTGATATCCATGGAGACATTGAAATTTTAAGTGACGGTTTAAATTATGTTATAAAGTAATTTTTTTATTTTAAAACTATGGAATTTCCAATTTTTAAGACAAAAATGGAGGGTGTGGATAAAAGTTTTGATTTAACTAATCCGCAAGAACGAAAAGAATATTTTGAACTCAAAACAGGGCCTGAGATAAAAAAGATTAAGAAATATTTAGAGAACAACAGTTTTATTGTTTACTTGTTAGGGAAAAAGAATTCTGGCAAGGGGACTTATGCGAAGATGTTCGGTGAGATTGTTGGCTCTGATAAGGTTGCTCATGTCTCAATTGGAGATGTTGTAAGAGAAGTTCATGAAAATATTCTTTCCAGCGAAGAAGAAAAAGAAAAAATAGTGGGTTGGCTTAGAGAAAACTACAGAGGATATCTGTCAATGGATGAAATTATAAATTCTCTGTTAAATAGAAGTACAAAAACTCTGTTGCCCACAGAGTTTATTTTAGCTCTAGTTAAAAGAGAAATAGACAAGATGCCCAAGAAGTCTCTTTTTATTGATGGGTTTCCAAGAGATCTAGATCAAATATCTTATTCCTTATTTTTTAGAGATTTAATTGATCACAGAAAAGATCCGGATATTTTTGTTTTAATCAGTGTTCCTGAAAATGTAATTAATGAAAGGATAAAGTGGAGAAGAATTTGCCCTTCTTGTAAGACCTCCAGGAACTTGAAGCTTCTTCCTACATCAAAGGTAGGACATAAAGAAGATAGATTTTATTTAATTTGCGATAATCCGGAATGTGAGAGCAAGAGAATGATAGCCAAAGAAGGGGATGAACAAGGGATAGGTCCGATAAGAGCTCGCTTAGACAAAGACGAAGAATTAATTAAAAAAGCCATCTCTTTGCATGGCATTCCTAAAATTCTTTTAAGAAATTCAGTTTCGGTGGAAAAAGCAAATGAATGTATTGATGATTACGAAATTACTCCAGAATATAGTTATAATTTAAAAGAAAATGGAGAAATAGAGATTATTAAAAAACCTTGGGAGATAGATAATGATCAAGGCATTCCTTCTTATAGCTTAATGCCTCCTCCTGTTGTTGTTTCAATGATAAAACAAATGGTAGAAGCGCTTAGAATTGACTGATTTTTAGCTTGACTAGGGCGGCAGATAAGATAAAATAGCATATAGCCCTACTGAAGTCTTCTAGTTAAATTCTGGGAACAAAATTATTCAGAGGGAGTCTAATATTTTCTTAGTCTGTGGACTAAGAGTGCGGACACCCACTTGGATTCTTTTTCCAGAAAACTTCAGGAAGATAAAAGTAGGGCCTTGAATTTACCCTTCTTTGAAGAAGGGTTTTAACGTAATTCTTTTAGTTCTTCTATAATGCTTTTCCAATCTAATGTTGTTGAATCAACTACATTCCAGAGGGTATATCTTTCCGGTCTTATTTCAGAAGCTTCTTTTAACCAATCCGGGTTAAACCTCCCATCTTTCAAGGGTTCTATTGCAAAATTGAGAACATTTTCTTTTTTCATTCCTTGAACTATTAAATCAAATATTTTCTTGGAATCAAATCTTAATTCTGGAAACTTCTCTGAGAACATTGAATAAATCTTTGCCGATATCAATGTTCCTGTTCCTGCCAATTGACCATGAAGATAAGTGTTTTGAAAGTTTTCTTCTAATAATCTTTCAAGTATGTGCTCCGAACCCGAGCAGTACCTTGATGTTTCTTCCATGGCCAGACCGGACAAAATTAAAGCATGGGCAAAATGCCTTTCTGTTTCAAAATTTACAAGTTTTGTTGCTTCAAAACTAAGATATTTGTATAAGCAGCTGAATTTCTCTCCTTTTTTCTCTGACAAGCTTAAGTCTTGAAGAGCAATATAATTTGAAAGAAGATCGCAGATTCCTGATTTTCTTAAATTACCCGAGTTTCTCCAGAGGTTTAAAGGAATAATTAATTCTTTTGGATAAACAGCCGGAATTGTTTTTCTCCTGTTCTCATTGTCATAAAGAGAACAGTTTTTTGAGATAAGGCCGTCATGAGAAGGGGCGGTAGGAAATGATATTAATCTTATATCCAAATCGGCTGCTATTTTTTTTCCAACATCAATTGCTTTTCCTCCACCGATAGCAACAACCTCTTTTGCTCTTATATCTTTCATCTCTTCTTTTATAGTTTCTACGGTGTCAAGACTTGCTTTTTCTACTACGTGAAAAAAAAGAAACCCTGCGTCCTGTAGCAGGTTTCTGGTAAATTCGTTGTCGTTGGTAATAATTTCTTTTCTTCTTATTCTGTTAAGAGCTTTTTTCTCATTCTCGAAGAATCTTAGTTTTATTCCTCTTTGTCTGAGAAGTTTATTTATTCTCATAAATAAGTCGGGGCACTGGGATTTGAACCCAGAATCTTACGCACCCCATGCGCAAATGTTAGCCAATTACACCATGCCCCGTTTTTACTTCTTTTCTTTAGATTGAGCTTTAATGCACTTAGCACAAGCTTTTATTCTTTTACCATCAGAAAGCTTAGTCCATTGCAAGTTGGGATGTTTTCTTTTTTTAGAAGTTGGATTATATCTTCCACGGAGTTTCTTTCTTTTCTGAACGACAACTCCTTTTTTTCCACATATTTGACATTCTCTACTCATATTTAACAATATATATGTTTTTAGAAAATTTGGCAAGGGTTAAAATTTTTGCTATTATTCTAAGATACTGTTAATAATAAAAAAATGACTTATATATTTTTAATAGTTATTCTTATTTTTTCAATTATAATTCATGAAATTGCTCATGGGGCAGCAGCTTTTCATTTAGGAGATCCCACTGCAAAGATGATGGGAAGGTTAAGCTTGAATCCTATTAAGCATTTAGATCCTATTGGATCAGTAATTGTTCCGCTTTTTCTTGTTATAGTTCAAAGTCCTATCCTAATTGGTTGGGCTAAACCTGTTCCTGTTAATCCTGCTAATTTTAGAGATCAGAAATATGGAGATGCTAAAGTTTCTTTGGCTGGTCCAGGAGTGAATATTTTAATTGCTTTGATATTTGGATTAATTTTGAGATTTACTTTTGGTTTTGGCAACCCTGAAGTTTATGTAATATTTAGCTATGTTGTTCTTATTAACTTAATTTTAGCAGTATTTAATTTAATACCAATTCCTCCTTTAGACGGTTCTCATATTTTGTTTACTTTTCTGCCTGACTCCATGAATGAATTTAAAATATTTCTTCAGAGGTACAGTTTGTTTATTCTAATATTTTTTATATTCTTTTTTCTTCAGTTCCTGTTCCCTTTGATTACTTTCATTTATAAATTAATTGTCGGCGCTTCTCTTTCTTTTTAGAAAATAATTCTTTATAAAACTATTGACACAAATTGATTTATTTGTTAGTTTTAACTGCGAGCGCAGAGCGCTTGTTAATTTTTAAATATCATTATGCCCACCATTCATCAATTAATTAAAAAAGGAAGAAAAGAAAAAAAGGCCGTTAAGAAAAGCCGGGCTTTGAAGTTTGGTTTTAATTCTTTAAAGAATAGGCCATCAGGATATCTAGCTCCTTTTAAAAGAGGAGTGGTTACTAAAATTTCTACAGTAACTCCAAAGAAACCTAACTCTGCCTTAAGAAAAGTTGCTCGAGTAAGACTAAGTAATGGAAAGGAAGTTTCTGCCTATATTCCTGGTGAGGGACATAACTTGCAAGAACATTCAGTAATTTTAATCAGAGGCGGAAGAGTCAAAGATTTACCAGGAGTAAGATATCATGTGGTAAGAGGGGTTTTGGATACAGGAGGCGTAGAAGGCCGAAAAAACGAAAGATCAAAATA
The DNA here is from genome assembly GCA_964445905.1 of uncultured Candidatus Saccharibacteria bacterium. Lineage (GTDB taxonomy): Bacteria > Patescibacteriota > Minisyncoccia > Minisyncoccales > JAGGXC01 > CAYUNN01. The sequence goes on from CAYUNN010000003.1 coordinate 121,968, forward strand.
TGGAGCTAAGAAACCTAAATCATAATTATGGCAAAAAAGAAAAAAATACCAATTTTACCGGATCCCATTTATGACAGTGTTGTTATTGCTAAGTTTATAAACCAGATAATGGAAAGAGGCAAGAAAACAGTTGCTGAAAGGATTGTTCACGAGGCCTTCGATGAAATAAAGATAAAAACAAAAAGAGACCCTGTTGAAGTTTTTGAACAGGCGATGCAAAATGCTTCCCCTTCTCTCGAGGTTAGGTCAAAGAGAGTAGGAGGAGCGACCTATCAGGTTCCTGTTCCCGTAGGAAAAGAAAGAAAATTAACCTTGGCCATGCGTTGGATAATTGGAGAGGCAAGAAAAAGAAAAGGAGAAAATATGGGGAAGAAGCTAGCTAAAGAATTGATGGAAGCATCAGAAAATACCGGCAAGGCAATTAAAAAGAAAAACGATGTCCATCGAATGGCCGAAGCTAATCGTGCTTTTGCCCATTTTGCTTGGTAGGAATTAACTATTAACCCTTTTTTAAAACGGAGGGAATTTATTATTTAAATTATGTTAAGAGAATATCCCATAGAAAAATACAGAGACATTGGAATTATTGCCCACATTGACGCTGGGAAAACAACAGTTTCTGAGCGAGTTTTGTTTTATACGGGAATTTCTCATAAGATTGGAGAGGTTCATGAGGGAGGGGCTATTATGGACTGGATGGTGCAAGAAAGAGAGAGAGGAATTACTATTACTTCTGCAGCTACTACCTGTTTTTGGACTCCCGGAGCAACACAAAGAGTTAAGGGTCAGGAGTACAGAATAAATATTATTGATACTCCCGGACATATTGATTTTACTGTAGAAGTTCAGAGATCTTTGAGGGTTTTGGATGGAGCGGTAGTTGTTTTTGACGGAGTAGCGGGAGTGGAACCTCAGTCGGAAACTGTTTGGCGTCAGGCGGACAAATTTTTAGTTCCCAGAATATGTTTTATTAATAAAATGGATCGAATGGGGGCTAATTTTGAAAAAAGTTTAAATTCAATTCATCAAAAATTAACAGATAAGGCAGTAGCCTTGCAATTGCCTATTGGAGAAGAAGAAAACTTTGAAGGAGTGATTGATTTGATAAAAATGAAAGCAATAAAATTCAAAGGTGATTTTGGAGAAAATTTAGTAGAAGAGGAAATTCCTAGTGACTTAAAGGGCGTGGCAGAAGAATGGAGAAAAAATATGCTTGAAAAAGTGGTAGCAGAAGACGGAGCTTTACTTGAAAAATATTTAGCCGGAGAGGAAGTGCCTGAGCAGGACTTTAAATTAGCACTAAGAAAAGCTGTTTGTGATTATAAGCTGGTTCCTGTTCTCCTGGGTACTGCTTTGAAAAATAAAGGAATTCAGCCTTTGCTAGATGCTGTTTGCGAATACCTTCCTTCTCCTCTTGATTTACCTCCGGTAAAAGGAGTAGACCCACAAAGCGGAGAAGAAATTATGAGAGAACCAAGCGATTCCGAACCTTTTGCTGCCCTGGCTTTTAAGGTTGCTACAGATCCTTTTATGGGGACTCTTACTTATTTCCGAGTTTATTCTGGAATTTTAAATAAAGGCTCTTATGTTTTAAACACAGCCACAGGAGAAAGAGAAAGAATCAGTCGATTAGTTTTAATGCATTCTCATGACAGAGAAGAAGTAGATACTCTTTATGCTGGAGATATTGCTGCAACGGTAGGATTGAAAAAAACTTCTACTGGCAATACTTTATGCGACTTAGATCGCCCAGTCGTTTTAGAAAATATTACTTTTCCAGAACCAGTAATTTCTATCAGGGTTGAGCCGAAGACTAAAGCAGATCAGGAAAAAATGGGGCTAGCTCTTAAAAAATTAGCCGATGAAGATCCTACCTTTAAGGTAAGGACAGACGAGGATACGGGCGAAACAATAATTTCTGGGATGGGAGAATTACACCTTGAAATTATTACAGACCGTCTTAAAAGAGAATTTAATGTTGAAGCAAATATTGGCAGGCCCCAGGTAGCTTATAGAGAAACGATCAAGAAAGAAGCTGAAGCTGAAGGCAAGTATGTCAAGCAGTCAGGAGGAAGAGGTCAGTACGGACATGTCTATATCAGAGTTAAACCTAAAGAGAGAGGAGAAGGATATGGATTTAATGATGAAATAAAAGGAGGAGTTATTCCCAAGGAGTTTATTTCGTCAATAGAAAAAGGAGTAAAAGAAGCTATGAGCAAGGGAGTATTAGCTGGCTATAACATGGTAGATATGGAAATTTCTTTGTTTGATGGTTCTTATCATGAAGTTGATTCTTCAGAGGCAGCTTTTAAAATAGCTGGTTCTATCGCTCTTCAGTCAGCAGTAAAGAGAGCCGATCCTGTATTGCTTGAGCCAACAATGAAATTAGCTATTACTATTCCTGCTGAGTTTTTTGGTGATGTAATAGGAGATTTGAGTTCCAGAAGAGCAAAGGTTGAAGAGACAGAAGACAGAGACAATGCTAAAATTATTAACGCTAAAACTCCTCTGTCTGGAATGTTTGGCTATGCTACTGATTTAAGGTCTTTGACGCAGGGAAGAGGTACCTTTACTATGGAGTTTAGCCATTACGAGGAAGTTCCTCGTAATATTGCTCAGGAGATTATTGAAGGAAGAAGAAGATAGTGTTGACAAAAATTTTGAAATAGATAAAATAATTAAGTATAATAAAGATTACATTATAAAATAAATAATAATTAAGTAATGGACACTAAATAGTGAACGCTGAACAATTTTTTGTTATTGTTCGTTATTCTTTGTCCTCTAATATTATGGCAGAAAAAGAAAAATTTGAGAGAGGGAAACCTCACTTAAACATAGGGACCATCGGTCACGTAGATCATGGCAAAACTGCTCTTACAGCCGCCATTCTTCATGTCCTTAATAAGAAAGGATTTAATGTAACAGAAAAAGCAGTTGATCAGATTGATTCTGCTCCTGAAGAAAGGGCCAGAGGGCTAACTATTAATATTGCTCACGTTGAATACGAAACAGAGAACAGGCACTATGCTCATATTGATTGTCCCGGACACGCTGATTATGTTAAGAACATGATTACAGGTGCCGCACAGATGGACGGTGCTATTCTTGTTGTTTCTGCTCCCGATGGGCCAATGCCTCAGACAAGAGAGCATATTTTATTGGCTCGTCAGGTTGGTTTGCCTTCTTTAGTTGTTTTCTTGAACAAGGTTGACTTAGTTGACGATCCGGAAATTATTGAATTAGTTGAATCAGAAGTAAGGGAGCTTTTAAAGAAATATGAATATCCAGGAGACGAGATTCCAGTAATTAGAGGTTCGGCTGTAGAAGCTGCAAAAACAGAATCTGCAGACGATGAAGCAGCTAAACCTATTTTAGAATTAGCAAAAGCTCTGGACGAATATATTCCTGCTCCGAAAAGAGAAACCGATAAACCGTTCCTTATGTCTGTAGAAGATGTCTTTACTATTGAAGGAAGAGGGACTGTTCCAACAGGAAGAGTTGAAAGAGGAGTTATTAAGCCAGGAGAAGAAATCGAAATAGTTGGTTTAAGAGATACTCATAAAACCGTCGTTGTCAGCGTTGAGATGTTTAATAAAACTTTGGATGAAGGACAGGCTGGTGATAATGTAGGTATCCTTTTAAGAGGGATTAAGAAAGAAGAAATTGAGAGAGGTCAGGTTTTAGCTAAACCAGGTTCAATTACTCCTCATACTGATTTTGAGGCAGAGGTTTATGTTCTAACTAAAGAAGAAGGTGGTCGTCATACCCCTTTCTTTACTGGTTATAAACCCCAGTTCTTTATCAGAACAACTGATGTTACTGGAGATGTAATTTTACCCGAAGGAACTGAAATGGTTATGCCTGGCGATACTACGAATGTTCAAGTTAAATTAATTGCTCCAGTTGCCCTTGAGGAACAGCAAAGATTTGCTATTAGGGAAGGAGGTAAGACTGTTGGAGCAGGTGTTATTACGAAGATAATAAAATAAAGGGAAAATTTAGCGAGATGGTTACAAAAAAGACTGTTACCAAAAAAGAGAAAGAAAAATTAAAGTTAAAAATTCGAGTAAAGCTCAGAGCTTACGATCACAAAATTATTGATAATAGCGCTCGTCAAATAATCGAAAGTGTTAGGCGGGCCGGTTCTGAGGTAATAGGACCTATTCCTTTGCCTACAGAAATACATAAATATACAGTGAATCGTTCCAGCTTTGTTCATAAAGATGCTCGAGAACAGTTTGAGATGAGAATCCATAAAAGATTGATTGAGATTCCCGAACCATCTGCTAGAATTATTGATACCTTGCAAGACCTTACTTTGCCCGCAGGAGTTGACATTGAGATTAAGACTTAGTTCATAATATATCGTTAAAGTTTGTTATATTATTTATGATAATATATTTTGAATCAGGTTAATTTCTGATTGACTTTATGCTAGTCTAGAAAATAGCAATCCTAAACTGTCTTTAAGATAGAGGAAGCTGGGCTAGTAGCCCAGTTTTGCTTTGAAGAAAAAAATATGAAATTTATTCTTGGAAAAAAATTAGAAATGAGTCAGATATTTGGAAAAGAAGGGGAAGCAATCCCGGTGACTTTGGTTGAAGCGGGACCTTGCGAGATTGTTCAGGTAAAAACAGAAGAAAAAGATGGTTACTCTGCTGTTCAGATTGGTTTTGAGAAATCAAAAAAGAAAAAGAAAACAATGAAAGGAAAAGAATATGTTCATATTAGGGAGTTTAAGAATGGAAATGATCTTAAAAAAGGAGATAAAATTGATATTTCTATCTTTAAAGAAGGAGATAATGTAAAAATTTCTGGTGTGTCAAAAGGAAAAGGATTTCAAGGAGGAGTAAAAAGATGGGGATTTAGCGGAAGAAATGCTACTCATGGTACGAAGCATGAAGAAAGAACGCTAGGCTCTATCGGATCTGCTTTTCCGCAAAGAGTTCTTAAAGGAAAGAAAATGCCTGGCAGGACTGGTTTCGAAAGAATTACTGTTAAAAATTTAAAAATAGTTAAGGTTAATTCTGATAATAATATATTAGCAATAAAAGGAGCGGTTCCGGGAAGGAAAGGAACCTTGCTTGAAATTAGAGGATAATCCAATCATGAAAGTCCCAGTTTACAACAAAGATGGTAAGAAAATTGAAGATATTACTTTGCCCAAAGAGCTATTTGGAGTTTCGATAAACTCTGATTTAGTTCATCAGGTTGCTGTTATTCAGATGTCAAACAGAAGACAGGGAACCGCACATGCTAAAGATCGAGGTGAGGTCAGCGGTGGAGGAAAAAAGCCTTGGGCTCAAAAGGGAACTGGCAGGGCAAGGCACGGCTCTACCCGATCTCCTATTTGGGTTGGCGGAGGGGTGACCTTTGGTCCCACCAAAAATAGAAATTTCAAGAAATCAGTTTCCAAAAAGATAAGAAGAAAAGCTTTGCTTATGGTTCTTTCTGCTAAAGCAAAAGAAAAATTATTGATTGTTTTAGATAAGTTTGATTTAGAAAAGATAAAAACTAAAGAATTCAATAATATTTTGAATAATCTTCCTTGCGAAAAGAAAAGTTGTTTGTTTGTTTTACCGGAAGCAACAAAGGAATTAGTTCTGTCAGCTAGAAATATTGATGGCATTGAAACGATGGAAGCAAGGAATTTGAATCCTTTGGATTTGCTTTCTTTTAAATATTTAATAATATCTAAAGATTCTATTAATATCATTAAGGATACTTTTTTGAAATAAATAGCTATGAGTATTTTTGATAAATTAAAAAAAGAAGAGAAAGGAGAAAAGAAAGTTGAAAAGAAGAAAGAAAAGAAAGAAGAAATAAAAGAAGAGAAAAAATCTGGAAGGAAAAGAACAGGTAAATACCTTGATAGCTTTAAAGTTTTAAAAGAACCACACATTACTGAAAAGGCTACCGACCTTACTGGCAACAATCAATACGTTTTTAAAGTTTTTCCAAGAGCGAATAAGGTTGAGACAAAGAAAGCCATTGAGGAATTATATAATGTTGATGTTTTAAAAGTGCGCATCATTAATGTTCCTCCAAAACCGAAAAGATTAGGTAAAACAGAAGGAGAGAGGTCAAGTTATAAAAAAGCTATTGTAAGAATAAAAGAAGGTCAAAAAATAGAATTATTGCCAAGATAATTTATTTATGAAAAAATATAAGCCAACAACTCCATCAAGACGAGGAATGACTAGCAAGGACTATTCTCTTCTTACCAAAAAGAAACCAGAAAAGAAATTGACCAAACCTTTAAAAAAGAAAGCAGGAAGGGGTAATTTGGGCAGAATTACAGTAAGACACAAGGGAGGCGGAAGGAAAAGACTCTATCGAATGGTAGATTTTAATCAAAAGAGAATTGATGTTAAGGCAAAAGTAGTTGCGTTGGAGTACGATCCGAATAGAACAGCTTTTATCTCTTTAATAGAATATCCCGACGGAGAAAAAAGATATATCTTAGCCCCTCATAATATTAAAGTTGGAGATGAAATTGAATTTTCTGAGAAAGCTCCTATTTCTATCGGCAACAGAATGAAATTGAAAAATGTTCCTGTAGGAACTGGCGTTTACAATGTTGAAATGAGGCAGGGAGAAGGAGGAAAAATAGTAAGAGGAGCAGGGACCACAGCTATAGTTTTAGCTCACGAAAATAAATTTTGTCATTTGAAAATGCCCTCTACTGAAGTAAGAAAAATATCAGAAGAATGTTTTGCTTCAATCGGAGAAGTTTCTTGTCCTGAGCATAGATTTATTAATATAGGAAAAGCAGGCAGAAAGAGACATAAGGGTATAAGACCCACTGTTCGTGGTTCTGCTATGGGTGCTCATGATCATCCGCATGGCGGAGGAGAAGGAAGAGCTCCGATTGGATTAAAATATCCAAAGACTCCTTGGGGTAAAATAGCCATAGGAGGAAAAACAAGAAAAAAGAAAGCTTCAGATAAACATATAATCCAAAGAAGGAAGAAAAGAAAATAAAATTTATGACTAGATCGCTTAAAAAAGGTCCATTTGTTGACCCAAAACTTCAAAAGAAAATAAAAAAAGCAAAAGAAAAGGGATCAGAAGAGGTTATAAAGACCTGGTCTCGAAGTTCGGTTATCACTCCCGAGATGATAGATCTTACCTTTGGAGTTCATAATGGCAAAGAACATATTCCAGTTAAGGCAACAGAAGAAATGGTTGGTCATAAATTAGGAGAGTTTGCTCCAACTACTAGGTTTGGCAGGCATGGTGGAAAGATGCAAAGGGAAATTGAAGCAAAGAAATCAGAAAAAGACTAAGTAATTTCTTTATTATAATTATGAAAGCTACTGCTAAATTAAAACATTTAAGAACCGCTCCCAGGAAAGTTAGGCTGGTTGCAGATATGGTTAGAGGGAAGAAGGCTGTAGAAGCTCAGCACCTTTTGGCTTTTTGCACCAAAAAATCTGCAAAACCAATTTTAAAGCTTTTGAATTCTGCAGTGGCAAATGCAAAAGGTAGCCTGATTAACGGAGACGAATCAAACTTATATATTTCTAAAATTACTGTTGATGAAGGGCCAAAACTTAAAAGATGGAGAGCAAGAGCAAGGGGTCAGGCTTATGAAATTCAGAAAAAGACTTCCCATATTAATTTAGTTTTAGACGAAATAAAAGAAACAGGAAAAATGAAGAAAACTAAAGAGAAAACTAAGAAACCAAAAATAGAAAGAGTAAAATCAAAAGATGTTAAGGTTGAACCTAAGAAAATAGACAAAAAGAAGATGCAGAGACAGGACAAAGATTATTTAAAGCCAAAAAAGAGTGATGGTGCAGGTAAAAAAATCTTTAGAAGAAAAGTAATGTAAATATGACACATAAAGTAAATCCAAAAATTTTTAGAACAAGTGAAAATAAAGACTGGGATTCTCGCTGGATTGGCGGTAAGAAGTATTCTAAGTACCTAGAAGAAGATTTTAAAATTAGAAAGTTTTTAGAAGAAAAATTAAAAGATGCAGCAATTGAAAAGATTGAAATTGAAAGATTTTCTGACAAAATTGATATTATAATTTCTACTTCCCGTCCCGGATTAGTTATTGGCAGAGGAGGAGAAGGCGTAGACGAATTGAGAAAAACTTTAATTGACAAGGTTTTAAAAAGCAAAGAAAAGCAAAGATTGAAGTTAGAGATTAAAGGAGTCAGAGATCATTGGACTAGCGCTAATTTGTCTGGCCAATGGATCGCTCGACAAATTGAAGGAAGAGTTCCTTTTAGAAGAGTAATGAAGAGCGCTTTAAGCAAAATTATGTCTAATAAGAATACTAAAGGAGTGAGAATCCAAGTTTCTGGAAGATTAAATGGAGCAGAGATTGCAAGGACTGAATGGATGAAAGAAGGTAATCTCCCTCGTCAGACATTAAGAGCAAATATTGATTATGCTGAAAACCGAGCTCGTTGTACTTATGGTGCAATTGGAGTAAAGGTTTGGCTTTATAAAGGAGAAGAATTCAACGAATAAATAATTTTAAAATGTCTTTATTGTATCCCAAAAAAGTTAAACATAGAAAGCAGCACAAAGGAAGAACAAAAGGAGTTGCCACTAGAGGCAGCACCCTTGAATTCGGTTCCTATGGACTGAAAAGCATGGAGGCTAAATGGATTACTTCTCGTCAGCTTGAAGCGGCAAGGAGAGTTATTATCAGGTACCTGAGGAAAGGTGGAAAGCTTTGGATCAGAATTTTTCCAGACAAGCCGATAACAAGAAAGGGTAACGAAGTTCCTATGGGAGGAGGAAAAGGATCAGTTGAATTTTATGTTTATCCGATCAAGCCAGGTCGTATTATTTTTGAATTAACAGGTATTCCGGAAGAAAAGGCGAAAGAAGCTCTAAGAAGAGCAACTGATAAACTTCCTGTGAAAACTAAATTTGTTAAGAAATCATGAAAATAAAGGATATAAGAAGAAAAAGTAAGTCAGAATTGATCAAAGATCTAGAGAGCTTAAGAGAAAAATTAAGAGAGCTGAGGTTTAATTTAGCTTCAGGAAAGGTAAAGAATATTAGAGAGATTAGATCGGTGAAAGATGATATAGCTCGGATATTAACAATAATTAATAGTCAGAAAAAATAACATATTAACATTATGCCAAAACGTAGATTAAAAGGAATTGTAGTGTCAGACAAGATGGATAAAACCGTTGTGGTTAAGGTTGAAAGAAAAAAGAATTATCCGAAGTATAAAACTTCTTATATGATTGACAGAAAATACAAAGCTCATTCAGAGACGAATGATTTAAGGGTGGGGGATAAAGTTTTAATCGAAGAATTTCGTCCTCAAAGTAAGGGGAAGAGGTGGAAAGTGGTTGAGAAATTATAGTTTTAAATTATTATGATTCAGACTCAAACAAAATTAATAGTAGCGGATAATAGTGGAGCAAAGATAATTCAATGCATAAGAGTGTTAGGCGGAACCAGAAAAAGATATGCTCGTGTCGGAGACTTAATAGTGGCTGCAGTTAAAAAAGCAGAGCCAAGGAAAACTGTTAAAAAACATGAAGTGGTGAAGGCGGTAATTGTTAGACAAAGAAAGGAATTTAGAAGAAAGGATGGTACTTATGTGCGTTTTGATGATAACGCTGCTGTGATTGTTAATAATAAAAAAGAGCCTGTTGGGGGAAGAATTTTCGGGCCGATCCCGGCAGAGTTAAGAGAGAAAGGATTTGAGAAAATAGTTAATTTAGCCAAAGAAGTGGTTTAATCATGAAAATTAAAAAAAACGACAAAGTTCTTGTTATCTCAGGAAAATATAGGGGTAAAAAAGGAAAGGTTGTTAGAATTATGCCTTCTCAGGGCAAGGTTGTGGTTGAAGGAGTGAATTTGGTTAAGAGACATGTAAAACCCAAGAAGTCAGGAGAAAAGGGGCAAATTGTTGAAATGCCTTCACCTTTTGATATTTCCAATATTAAATTAATTTGTCCTGCTTGTAACAAAGCAGTTAAGATTGGTTACGAAATAAAAGGAGATGACAAAAAAAGGATTTGCAAAAAATGCAGAAAGGAAGTATAAGTTTATATATGATTACTCATCTTAAAGAAAAATATAATAAGGAAGTATTGCCAGAGATGAAGAAAGAGTTTGGTTATAAAAGCAGTATGGCAGTACCGAAAATAGAAAAAGTTTCAGTAAATGTAGGCTTCGGCAGATCAGTGGTTGGCAAAAGTGCTCAAGAAAGAAAAAAAATACAAGAAGGGATCATAAAAGACCTTAGTCTTATCACTGGCCAAAAAATGGTTTTACGAAAAGCGAAAAAATCTATTTCTAGTTTTAAAACAAGAAAAGGAATGTCTATTGGTACTTCATGCATGCTAAGAGGAAAAAAAATGAATGATTTTTTAGAAAGATTAATTCATGTTGCTCTGCCTCGGTCACGTGATTTTAAGGGTATAGACCCTAAATCTGTAGATCAGAGTGGAAATCTAAGTATTGGCATTAAAGAGCACATTATATTTCCTGAAGTTTCTCCGGAACAAGCAAAGCAAATTTTTGGATTAGAAGTAACGATAGCAACTACTGCAGAAAACAAGGAAGAAGGATTAAAGCTTTTTAAATTACTGGGTTTTCCAATTAAAGAAGAAGAAAAGAAAAAATAATTAATTTTGAAATAATAATGGCCAAGAAATCACAAATAGCAAAATCTAACAAGGAGCCAAAATATAGCACTCGAATTAGTCGTCGCTGCTTTAGATGTGGAAGAAAGAGAGGATATATGAGAAAATTTGGTTTATGTAGAATTTGTTTTAGAGAATTGGCTAATAAAAGTTTAATACCAGGAGTTAAAAAATCTTCTTGGTAAACTAATTAATGTATCATGGCAGACAAAATAGCTGATATGCTTACACAAATAAGAAATGCGCAAATTCTTTCTCATCCAAGGATTGAGGTTCCCTTTTCTAATTTAAAATATGAAATTGTAAAGATGCTTCAGAGGGAAGGTTTTGTAGAAGACATTAAAAAAAAGGGCAAAGAGCCAGATAAAATTATTTTGATTGAATTAAAATATAGTGCCGATGGCGTGCCAGCTATTTCAGGCTTGAGTAGAATATCTAAATCCAGCAGGAAAGTTTATAAGCCAGCGAAGAAGATAGATCGAGTTAGAGGAGAATATGGCATATATATTGTTTCCACTTCTAAAGGATTGAAAACTGACAAGGAAGCAAGAAAAGAAAATTTAGGGGGAGAAATTATTTGTGAAATTTGGTAAAAATTATGTCTAGAATAGGTAAAATTCAAATTGAAATACCGAAAGGAGTAGAAGTTAATAAAGAAGACAGAAAGATTACTGTTAAAGGGCCCAAAGGAGAGCTTTCTTATGAGACGAGGCCTGAGATTGAAGCTTCTGTCGAGGATAACAAAATTACTGTTTCTCCTAAGATTGAAACAAAACAAACAAAAGCTTACTGGGGATTGACCCGTGCGCTTTTAGCTAATATGGTTAAAGGTGTAAACGAGGGTTTTGAGAAAAAGCTTGAAATAAAAGGAATTGGTTACAAAGCAAGCATGGAAGGGGAAGACATAGTTTTAAAAGTTGGTTTTTCTCATCCAGTTAATATTAAAAAACCAGAAGGAATTGATTTTTCTGTTGAAAAAAATATTATTACCGTTTCTGGCATTAATAAACAATTAGTAGGCCAGACCGCAGCAAAAATTAAAAAAGTTCGTCCTCCAGATGCGTATAAAGGAAAAGGAATAAGATATTTAGGGGAAGAAGTGAGAAAGAAAGAAGGCAAGAAAGCGGCGACTACTTCTCAATAAGTTTAATATGACAACAAAAGAAAAAAGAAAAAAACGTCACAGGAAAACCAGGTCAAAGATTTATGGAACTTTAAAGATTCCGCGTCTTTGTGTTTTTAGATCAGCTAATCATATTTATTGTCAACTGATTGATGATCAAAAAGGTGAAACAATTCTGAGCGCAAATGATTTTGAGATAGAAGAGAAAAAGAAAGGCAAGAAAGATGACAATTATAGCGGAAAAGTTGCTATAGCTTTTAATGTTGGTAAGTTGATTGCTGAAAAAGCAAAAGAAAAAAAGATTAAAAAAGTGGTTTTTGACAAAGGAGGTTTTAATTATCATGGTAGAGTCGAAGCTTTAGCTGAGGGAGCCAGAAAGGGCGGCCTAGAATTTTAAGTAATAAAATAAATTATGATGCAAAAAAGGGACAATAAAAGAGGAAGAAGAGGAATTAAAAAAGACGAATTTGATTCTAATTTGTTAGATTTAACAAGAGTGGAAAGAATGACAGGAGGAGGAAGAAGACTAAGGTTTAGAGCAGTTGTTATAGTTGGCGACAGAAAAGGAAGAGTAGGATTGGGAGTAGCCAAAGGGTTAGACGTTGCTCAGTCAATAGAAAAGGCGACCAGATTAGCAAAGAAGAATGTTATCGAAGTTCCTATAATTGAAGGAACGATTCCTTTTGAAGTGGAAGCAAAATATGGAGCAGCAAGAATTTTAATTCGTCCCCAAAGGAAAGGTAGGGGTTTGGTTGCAGGAGGAACGGTAAGAGTTATTTGTGATTTATCAGGGATAGAAGATATTTCTTCCAAGGTTTTGTCTAAGTCAAGGAATAAAATAAACAATGCTAAGGCAACCCTTTTAGCATTTCAGAAACTTAAGAAAAAATAATTGATTATGCAGTTGCACGAATTAAAGCCAAAAAATAAAAAGAAGAAAAAGAAAAGAATTGGTAGAGGCGGAAAAAGAGGAACTTATTCCGGTAGAGGGATTAAAGGACAAAAAGCTAGAGCAGGTTCTAGTCGCAAGCCGATTATTCGAGAGTTGATTAAAAAGTATCCGAAGTTAAGAGGATATAAATTCAATTCCTATAATCCTGATTATGCCGTAATTAATATTTTAGATATTGATGAGAAATTTAAAGACAAGGAAAAGATAACTCCAAAAATCTTGCTGGAAAGAGGATTAATACGTAAAATAAAAGGCAAGACCCCTAAAGTTAAAATATTGGCCAAGGGGGACACAAAGAAATCCTTTGTTTTTGAGGGCTGTGATTTTTCTCAGAAAGCCCAGGAAAAAATTGAAAAAGCGAACGGTGAAATAAAATAACACAGCATATTATGTGGTTCAAAAAAATATTTCAAGTTTTTAAAATTCCTGAATTGAGAAAAAAAATATTCTTTGTTTTAGGTGTTCTTGTTATTTTCAGAATGATGGCTAGTATTCCTATTCCTGGTATAGACCTTTTTAGATTAAAAGAATTTTTTGCTAATAATCAGATGCTTGGTCTTTTAAATGTTTTTACTGGAGGAGCTTTAAGTAATCTGTCCATTGTAATGCTAGGTATCGGTCCTTATATTACTGCTATTATTATTTTGCAACTCTTGACCATGGTTATTCCTCAGCTTGAAAAAATGCAGAAAGAAGAAGGAGAAGCAGGGCGGCAAAAAATTAATCAATGGGGAAGAATTTTAACGGTTCCTCTGGCCGCACTTCAATCATTTGGAATGCTTGCTTTGTTTCAAAGAGGAGCTGATCCAATAATTAGTCAATTGTCTTCGCAAATGATGGCGACTTCGATTGTTACTATAGTTGCAGGAAGTGTCTTTCTGATGTGGTTAGGAGAGTTGATCACTGAAAAGGGGATAGGCAATGGAATATCTATTTTAATTTTTGCCGGTATCGTTGCTGGAGCTCCCATGTCTATTTATCAAAGTTATATGGACTTAGAAGGAAATCCCGCTAGACTTACTTCTTATATTCTTTTCTTTGCGATATCCCTTATTATAATTGCCGGAGTTGTAATGATTAACGAAGGGAGAAGAAATATTCCTGTTTCTTACGCTAAAAGAGTAAAAGGAAGAAAGATGTACGGAGGAGTTTCAACTTATCTTCCGTTGAATGTTAATCCTGCCGGTGTTCTTCCAATAATTTTTGCTCTTTCATTAATGCTTTTTCCCAGCATGATATCGTCTTTCTTGTCTGGAGCAGGAGTCCAAGTGCTAGCTAATTTCGCTCAGTCAATAACTTCTTTTTTTGAAAATCCCTGGTCATACGGTATTGTTTATTTCTGTTTGGTATTTGCTTTTACTTATTTCTATACTGCTGTTACTTTTGATCCTGATGCAATCTCCTCTAATCTTCAGAAAATGGGAGGATTTGTACCTGGAATCAGACCGGGCAAGCCAACAGCTACTTTCTTAAAATACATTTTAAATAGAGTGTTGTTTATCGGTGCTTTATTCTTAGGAACAATTGCTATTTTACCTTCATTGGTTCAAGGAGTGACAGGAGTAGCCTCTTTCGAGTTTTTGATTGGTGGTACTGCTTTATTGATTGTTGTTAGCGTGGTTTTAGAAACAATGAAGCAAATAAAGGCTCAACTGAAAATGAGAGAATACGAAACTTTTTAAATAAAGAAATAAATTAAAATATATTATGAAATCATCTGTAATAATTGTCATGGGCTCCCCTGGTTCTGGAAAAGGAACTCAAGCTGAAATTCTTTCTGACAAATTTGGTCTTTATTATTTAGAATCTTCTAAGATAATTGACGCAAAATTAATCAATATTAAAGAAGATGACATTGAAATTGTTGATGGGAAAGAGTATTCTTTATTTGAAGAAAGGGAAAAAAGACATGCGGGCGATATTATGAGCCCAGAGTTGGTTTCTTATTGGATGACAGAGAAGGTCAAGGAGCTTGCTGAAGATGGAAAGAAAATGGTTGTAGCCGGATCTCCAAGAACAGTTTATGAAGCAAAAAAATTTATGCCTTTATTGAGTGAATTATATGGGAAAGAAAATATCTCAACCATTGTTATTGACCTTGAAGAAAAAGAGGCTATTTTTAGAAGTGCTCACAGAAGAATATGTTCTCTGGCGAGACATCCTATCTTGTATTTTGAAGAAACAAAAGATCTGACAATTTGTCCTCTTGATGGGTCTAAATTGATAATAAGAGAAGATGATAACGAAGAGGTGATTAAAAGAAGAATGAAAGAGTACAGAGAAAGGACATTGCCTTTGTTGGAATATTTAAAAGAAGAAGGTTATTCTGTTATAGAAGTGAAAGGAAGAGAAACTCCTGTTGAACTTCATAAAGAAATTTTAGAGAAATTAGGATGATTACTATAAAAAACAAAGAAGAAATTAAAATAATGAGAGAGGGCGGTAAAATGCTGGCTGAAATTATGAAAAATCTAGAGAGGAGAATTGAACCAGGTATTACTACTAAAGAATTAAATATGGCTGCAGAGAGCCATATTTTTAAATTAGGCGTGAAACCTTCGTTTAAAGGTTACGAGGGATATCCTGCTGCTCTTTGTACTTCGATAAATGAAGAAATTGTTCATGCGGTGCCCTCAGAAAGAAAATTAAAAGAAGGGGATATTATTACCTTGGATATTGGAATTTATCACAAAGGGTTTCATTCTGACATGGCAAAAACGTTTGGAGTTGGAGAGGTTTCTTCAGAAACAAGAAGGTTAGTTAGGGTAACAAAAAAATCTTTAAAAATTGGGATTAAAAAGGTAAGGCCGGGTAATACTACTGGAGATATTGGAAATACAATTCAGAGATATGTTGAATCTCAAGGTTTTGGTGTCGTTCGTGATCTATGCGGTCATGGAATAGGAAGAAACCTTCATGAAGATCCTCAGATCTTAAATTACGGCAAGAGAAAAAAAGGAGAAAAACTGAAAGAAGGAATGGTTATTTGCTTAGAACCGATGGTTGTTATGGGAGATTCAAGAATTAAAAAAGGAAGCGATAATTTTGCTTTTTTAACTTATGACAATTCTTTATCGGCTCATTTTGAGCATGAAGTGGCGATTACGAAAGAAGGATGCATGGTTTTGACAGAATAGTTTTTAACAATGATTCGATTATTTTTTATTTTTTTAAAAAATGATATAATTAGTTATTAATTTTAATAATATTAAAAATATGGAAGATATTCGTCTTTCTGTTATTATTCCCGCCTACAACGAAGAGAAAAGATTGCCCAAAACGTTAGAAAAGGTGGGAAATTATTTATCATCCCAAAATTATAATTATGAGATAATTGTAGTTAGTGATGGATCTAAAGATAATACGGCAAAAGTTGCAAGAGAAATGAGCTCAAAGATCAATAATTTAAGAGTAATTGACAATAAAGAGAACGGTGGGAAGGGTTACGTCGTTAGACAAGGAATACTTGAAGCTAAGGGTAAATATCGGTTATTTATGGATGCTGATAATTCAACTACCCTGGATCACGTTGAAAAAATGTGGCCTTATTTTAATGAAGGATTTCATGTCATTGTTGGCTCAAGAGAAGTAGATGGAGCTGTTTTGGATCCTCCTCAGCCTTTTTCTAGAAGAATGACTGGAATGACTTTTCGTTTTCTAACTAATATCTTTACTGGTCTTTGGGACATAAATGATACGCAATGCGGGTTTAAGTGTTTTAGTGCGAAAGCAGCGGAAGATATTTTGCCTCAGTGCAAGATTGATCGTTTTGCTTTTGATCCCGAATTATTAGTAATAGCAAAAAGAAAGGGTTACAGAATTAAAGAAATTCCAGTAAGGTGGGTTAATGATATTGAAAGTAAGGTAAATTTTAAAAGCATGGTGAAAATGGGAATGGATTTAATTAAAATAAAGAAGAATTTGATTAAAAGGAGTTATGGTGAAAAAAAATAAAGGTAAGGTGCCAAAATTTCCCTCGGAATTACGTTATGACGTTGCTTCTAAAAACTGGGTTGTTATTGCAACCGGAAGAGCTAAGAGACCTGAGCATTTTGTATCAGAGAAAAGAGCAAGCCAAAAGATTTTAAAAAAAGATTGTCCTTTTTGTAATATTAAAAATCAAGAGTTTCCAACCCTGATTTTTTCAAACGGGAAAGAAGTTCAATTAAAAAAAGATGGCAAAGATCTTTATAACTGGACTACTGTTGTTTTGCCGAACAAGTACCCAGCTTTTTTACCGTCGTCTCGCTTAGAGAAAAAAACAGAAGGAGGTATTTATCAAAAAATGAATGCTGCTGGTTATCATGAAATAGTAGTAACTAAGGACCATAATAAACAATTAGCTCAATTTTCCGCAGAGAAGATCAAGGAGGTTATAGATGTTTATCAAAGAAGATATTTAGAGCTAATGAAAGAAAAGTTTGTTAATTATATTTCTATTTTTCATAATCATGGAGCTGAAGCTGGGGCGAGTATTTCTCACCCTCATTCTCAAATCTTAACTACTCCCTTGATTGACGTTGACTTAAGCACGGCTTTGGTTAATGCGAAAAAATATTACAAGAAAAATAAAAAGTGTATTTACTGTACGATGGGAGAATGGGAAAAGAAAGTTAAAAAAAGAATTGTCTTTGAAAACAGTGAGTTTTTAGTAATTTGTCCCTTCGCTTCCAAGTCTGCTTTTCAGGTAATTATTACTCCAAAAAAACACCAACCATACTTTGAAAGAATAAGTGAAAATCAAAAATGGCAGCTAGCCGAAGCATTTAAAGAAGCCTTAGGGAGAGTATATAAAGGGCTAAAGGACCCTGCTTATAATTTCTATCTTCATACTGCCCCCTGTGATGGAACTAAAAATGAATCTTATCATTGGCACTGGACTATTTTGCCGAAAACTTCAATTTGGGCGGGGTTTGAGATAGGAACTAGGATGGAAATTTCAACTATAGAACCAGAGGTAGCTGCTAGTCATTTAAGAAAACAAAAATAAATTTATGAAACCGTTAATTATTGCTAATTGGAAATGTAATCCTGATTCTTTAAATCAAGCAAAGAGAATACTCGATCCTATTAAAAGAAGCGTAGCGAAGAAGAAAAATGCAGAAGTTGTAATTTGTCCTCCCTTTATTTATCTTCCAGAGCTGATAAAATCTGCCGGAAAAACAAAAATTAAAATAGGAGGAGAAAATTGTTTTTGGGAAGAAGCAGGATCGTTCACCGGAGAAATTTCAGCAAAAATGCTAAAAGATTTAGGTTGCAGCCATGTCATTATTGGTCATTCCGAAAGAAGAAAATATTTTAAAGAAACTAATAAGCTAATAAATAAAAAGATAAAATTAGCGCTTAGAAATAATCTTAAGGTTATTTTTTGCATAGGTGAAACAAAAGAAGAAAAAGACAAGGGTGATTTTTCTAAGGTTATAAAAGAGCAAGTCAAGAAGGGTTTGAAAAATGTTCCTCGGTCAGAAATGAAAAAAGTTATTATTGCCTATGAACCAGTTTGGGCTATAGGCTCTGGCAATCCATGCAGACCGGTTCAGGCTCAAGTTACCAGCTTGCTAGTAAAGAAAATTTTAACGGAAATGTATAATAGAAAAGCAGCAGAGGAAGTCCCGGTTCTTTATGGCGGAAGCGCCAATAAAGACAACAGTTTGGATTATCTGAAAGAAGAAGGGATAAAAGGTTTGTTGATCGGAGGTGCTTCCTTAAAACCAAAAGAATTTATTGAGATTATAAATGATGCTAACAATCTTTGACTTTTTTAGTTTTCTTTGATAGAGTTTTTTAAAATATGAACGAGATTTCTAAGGGAAAATTTTATAATATTACCGTTGGAAAGCTTGATTTTGATGGAGTTGTTGACGAAATGATTAATTGGATGAAAGAAAAACCTACAAGTTTCTATGACGTGATCGTTGGTTGCGATTCTTCTTCGAGCGAAGAGCCTCATTTTCCAATAGCAGTTGTTATTCTTCGCAAGGGAGAAGGAGGAAGATTCTTTTTAAAAAAAGTAAGGTATAAAAATAAACGTTTTTATAATTGGCGCCAAAGAGTGCTGGAAGAAGTCTTGCTTTCTTGTGATTTAGCCTTGATTTTAAAGCAAAAGCTGAAGGAGAAATCAGACGAAGCTTATGTCTCTGTTATGCTCAATTCTTCTGATCTTATCAGCAGTCAAAAATTTAATTATGAATTTCGCTATATTCATGCTGACATAGGAGGAAGCAAGGACACTAAAGATATGATCAAAGAGGTCACAGGTCTTATAATAGGAAATGGTTTTGAGCCGAAGATTAAGCCTGAAGCTTACGCAGCTACTGTTGTAGCTGATAGATTTTCCTAAAGCGTTTTTTGAATTATAAGGAAAAAAGGTTACTTTTGCTCAAAAGTAACTTTAATTTTTTATAAATATGAATAAAAAAGTAAAAATAACCGTGGCAATATCGGGAGGAGTTGATTCTTCGGTTGCGGCTTATCTTTTAAAAAAAGAAGGTTTTGACGTAAATGGAGTTTTTTTGAAATTGGCAGATACGTCCAGTTTTAGAGAAAGTAGAAAAGCAGCAGAAAAAATAGCTAACAGCTTGAATGTTCCTTTTTCTGTTTTCGATCTCAGGAAAGAGTTTGAACAAGAAATAATAAAATGTTTTTTAGAACAAATCAAAAAGGGCGTTACTCCAAATCCTTGCGTGATTTGTAACGAGAAGATAAAGTTTGGCTTGCTTTTAGACAAAGTTCTGAAAAAGAATGAGTTTTTGGCTACCGGTCATTATGTTCAAATCAAATCATCTAAATCTGACAAAGGCGACGAAAGGTATAAATTATTTAAAGGCAAAGACAAAACAAGAGACCAGTCATATTTCTTATGGCGATTAGATCAGAGAAAACTGAAAAATATTTTATTTCCTTTGGGTGGGTATTATAAAAAAGAAATAAAGAATATTGCTAGCGAGGCAGGTATTAATGAGGCAAAGAGGCCGGAATCAAGAGAAATTTGTTTTGTTAGGAGTAAGCTTAATGATTTTTTAAAAAATAACTTTAAGCCGAATAAAGGGAACATAGTTGACACAAACGGGAAAGTAGTAGGTAAGCACGAAGGCCTTTATTTTTACACTATTGGCCAAAGAAAAGGAATCGAAATTGGCGGAATGAGCAGTCCTTTTTATGTTCTCTCAAAAGATTTAAAGGGGAATAATTTAATTGTTACTCAAGATAGAAGAGATTTATTAAAGAAGGAAATTCAATTAAAGAATATTAACTGGATTAGCGGAGAGAGACCAGAATTACCCATTGAAGTAGAGGCAAAGATTAGATATAAACATGATCCCTGTTTGGCTAAGCTTAAAAAGGGTTATTTATTGGAGTTTAACCTTTCTCAAAGAGCAGTAACTCCAGGACAATCAGCAGTTCTTTACAAGGGAGAAGAGTTGTTGGGAGGAGGAGTAATTAAATAGTTGATACTTTATAGCTGATAATCTATAATAAAAATATGACTTCTGAAGAAATTAGGCGTGTATTTTTAGAATTCTTTGAAAAAAGAAGACACAAAGTTGTACCTTCTTCATCTCTGTTGCCTTCAGACCCCAGCGTTTTGTTTACTACGGCTGGGATGCAGAGATTTACTCCTTATTTATCTGGAGAAAAAGACGTTCTGCAAGATTTTGGAACAAGGCATTTAGCGTCTTTGCAAAAATGTTTTAGAGCAAATGATATTGAAGAAATAGGAGATGATACTCATCATACATTTTTTGAGATGCTGGGGAATTGGTCAATAGGAGAAGATTCTCGACGCGGTTATTTTAAAAAAGGAGCAATAAAATATGCCTTAGATTTACTGTTGGATGGTTACGGATTAGAAAAAAATAAAATTTGGATAACTGTTTTTAAGGGAAATGAGAATATTCCTAAAGACGAAGAGTCTAAGGAGATTTGGCAAAAACATGGCATTCCCAAAGAGAGGATCAGAGAATTCGGAGAAAAGGATAATTTGTGGGGACCCGTAGCAGAAACTGGTCCTTGCGGTCCGAATACAGAGATTCATTACGACAGAGGGGAAAAATATGGCTGTTTAAGCTCTGACTGTGGTCCAAATTGTGATAAATGTCAGAGATTTATAGAGATTTGGAATCTGGTTTTTATGGAATACTTTAAAGATGAAGACGGAACTTTTAAAGCTCTTCCTTTTAAGAACGTAGATACGGGAGCAGGATTTGAAAGATTAGTTTCAGTATTGCAAGGAAAACCTTCAGCTTATGAAACGGATCTTTTTTGGTCTCTTATTCAAAAGTTAGTTGAAGGCTCTTCTTTCGAATATGAAGAAGAAAAAAGAAAATTTAGAATTATAGTCGATCATATTAGAGGAGCAGTTTTTTTAACAGCCGAGGGAGTTTCTCCTTCAAATACTGAACAAGGATATGTTCTAAGAAGACTTTTAAGAAAGAGTATGGTTTTTCTTAAATTGCTAGAACTGCCGGATAATTTTCAAATTATTTTAGCAAAAGAAGTAATTAATATTTATAAGAAAATTTATCCTGAGATATCTTCAAAACAAGCAGAGATTCTAACTATTATTCAAAAAGAAGAAGAGAAGTTTAATAAAACTTTGGAGAAAGGGATAAAAGAGTTTGATAAAGTAATTGATTCTTGCGGCAAATCGAAACAGCTTGAAGGAGAAGAAGCTTTTAAACTTTATTCAACTTATGGATTTCCAATAGAGATAATGAGAGACATTTGCAAAGAAAGAGGAATAAAACTTTGCGATGAAGAATGTCAAAAACTAATAAAAGAACACCAAGAAATTTCTCGGGCTGGAGCCGAAAATAAATTTGGGGGATTAGGAAAAGAAGCAGATTATAATTCTGTTAAGCTACATACTGCTACTCATCTTTTGCACGAAGCATTGAGAAGAGTGCTTGGAAATAAGGCAAGCCAAATGGGATCTGATATTACTTCTGAAAGGTTAAGATTTGACTTCTCCTGTCCTCAAAAAATGACAAAAGAAGAAATAAAAGAAGTTGAAAAAATAGTAAACAAGAAAATCAAAGAAGATCTAAAAGTAGAAAAAAGAGAAATGTCTTATCAAGAAGCTATTAACTCGGGAGCATTAGCTTTTTTTAAAGAAAAGTATCCTGAAAAAGTAAGCGTTTATTCAATAGAAAATTTTTCTAAAGAAATTTGTGCCGGCCCTCACGTTAAGAGAACATCGGAATTAGGAAAATTTGAAATTAAAAAAGAAAAAAGTTCATCAGCGGGTGTTAGAAGAATTAAAGCTATTTTAAAAGATAATTAATAAAAAATAATATATATGGCCCAGGAAATTTTTGATATTATTCCTCCGAAAAGGTCAGAAAAAATTATACCCTCTTTTAAGAGAGACAATAAAAAGCCAAAGAGTTTCAAGAGAAGGAATTTTAATTTTGGGATTAAGAAAATTTTATTAATTCCTATTTTAATTTTGTTACTTATCTTATCTTTTTATTTCTTAACTCCTCCAAGGGTAGAAATAGGAATTAGACCAGAAATGAATGTTTTTAGTTCGGACTTTGAAATAAAAATAGACAAAGAGACAAAAGAAATAAATATTTTGAGTCAATCTATCCCCGGGACTTTATTAGAAGAAAATAATTTTATTTCACAGAAAATTTCTTCTACGGGAAAAGTTCTTACCCAAGAAAAGGCAATGGGGATTATTAGAGTTTATAATGATTATTCTTCTTTGCCTCAGACATTAAGAGAGAGCACCAGGTTTATGTCTTCTGACGGCAAAGTTTTTAGAGCTCCTGAAAGAATAGTTATTCCCGGCAGAAAAATAGAGAATGGGAAAGAGGTCCCCGGTTATATTGATGTTGAGGTTATCGCCGATGAACCTGGGCCAGAATATAATATTAAAGCAGCCAGTTTTTCTGTCCCGGGATTAACCGGTACTGCTCTTCATGCGAACATATACGGTGAATCTTTTGAAGAAATGAAAGGGGGGATTAATCAAGAAGTTGCTCAGGTAACACAAGAAGATATTGCCAAGGCAGAAGAACAAGTAATTCAAAAACTCAAGGAAGAAGGGAAAAAGACGGTGATAAAGAAAGCTCAAGATGCTGGGAATATTTTGCTGGAAGAAACATTAGTTCAAGAAGTTATTTCAACTTCAACTCTAATAGAATCGGGGGCAAAAGTAGATGATTTTATTTTTTCTTCCGAGGTTAAGACAAAGGGATTATTGTTTTCAAAAAAGGATATCCAGGTTTTTATCCAAAATTATCTCAGAGAAAAAGACTTGAAGAAAGAGAAAATTTATGATAAAAGTCTTGTTATGGACTGGGAAGCCGAAGAAGACTCAGAAACAGGAATTGTTACTTTAAAACTTAATTTTTCTGTCGAAACCTACTTGGAGATGTCCGAATTTGATTTAAAAAAGGAGATAGCAGGAAAAGATATTTTTGAAGCAGAATTATTTCTAGAAAATAAAGAAGAAATTGCTAGTGTTGACTTGAACAAGTCTTCGTTTTGGATTAGAAAAATCCCAGAAGACTTTGGTAGAATAAAAATTGATTATATCCTTGACTAAATTAATTATTTTTGCTATCTTTAAGAACAGTTTTAAATGATTAAAAATAAAGATAAATCGAAACAAAGTCAGTCTTCAAAAAAGAAGAGCGAGGAAAGATTAGATGGAATTATTCTTGAGGCATTGCCTAATGCCTTGTTCAGGGTTAAATTAGAAGATGGCGTAGATGCTTTAGCTCACTTATCTGGAAAAATAAGGCATTTCAGAATAAAGATTTTACCCGGCGATAAGGTTACAATAGAAAGATCTCCTTGTGATAAAACCAGGGGTAGAATAGTTTATAGAAAAAAATAGTGGATTGACTTTAAGGAATTGTTTAATATGAAAGTGCGTTCTTCAGTTAAAAAAATTTGTCGGGATTGTAAGATTATTCGTAGAAAAGGAAAGGTTTATGTCATTTGCAAAAACCCCAAACATAAACAGCGACAAGGATAGCTGATTATTTTTTGATATTCAAATTAGATTATCTTCTAAGATTTTTTTATTATGTTAAGAATAGCAGGTATAAATATACCGGAAAACAAAGAAATAAGAATCGGTTTAACCTATATTTATGGAATAGGCGAATCTTTAAGTAGAAGAATGCTTAGAGAAGTTAATATTGATTGTAGTAAAAAAGGAAAAGACTTAAATAAAGAAGAGCTTAATCAATTAAGAAAAATTATTGAAGAACAACTTAAGGTCGAAGGAGAGTTAAGAAGAGAAAAAATGCTTTCCATAAAAAGACTTAAGGATATTGGTTGTTGGCGGGGAATTCGTCATCTTAAGAGACTTCCAGTAAGGGGTCAAAAAACTAGAAGTAATAGTAGGACGGTTAGAGGTAATGTTAGAAAAACCGTTGGATCAGGGAAGAGAAAAGCTCCTGCTCCGAAGTAAATAGAAATAAATTGAATTAATCTATGGGAAAGAAAAAAGTCATTAAAAAAAGTAAAGAAGAGTTATTAAAAGAAAGAGATCAGATCGACGAGAAGATGAAGAAGGGCGTTAACATAAAAAAGCCTAAGGGAATTAGGAGAGGAAGAGTTTATATCAGTTCTTCTTATAATAATACTTTAATTACTTTAACTGATGCTGGCGGTAATTCATTGGCTTGGGCTAGTGCAGGAAATATTGGCTTTAAGGGAACAAAAAAAGCAACTCCCTTTGCTGCCTCTAAGGTAGCATCAAAAGTTTGTGAAACCGCAAAACATGTTGGAATTGAAGAAGTGGAAGTATATGTAAAAGGAATTGGCTCTGGTCGAGATTCAGCTATTAGATCTCTTGCTACCCATGGACTAGAAATAACTTCTATTAAAGATATTACTCCAATTCCTCATAATGGTTGTCGCCCACCTAAACCTCGTAGAGTATAAAAAGATGAAAAAGAATAAATGTAAAATTTGTAGAAGATTAGGATCAAAACTCTTTTTAAAAGGTGAGAGATGTTTTTCACCTAAGTGTTCAATGGTTAAAAAGCCTTATCCTCCTGGGATGAAAGCAAAAAGAAGAAAAAAAATGTCTGAATATAATAGGCAACTTAGAGAGAAACAAAAGCTGAGAAATTGGTATAATTTAGATGAAAGCCAGTTTAGAAGTTATATCAAGGAAGTTTTGAAGAAGAGAGGGACGACTTCCAAAGAAGGAGAAGCTGTTCACGTACCTACTCTTTTAATTCAAAAGCTTGAGTCAAGGTTGGATAATATGGTTTTAAGAATGGGGTTTGCTGATTCTAGAAGCCAGGCTCGTCAAATTGTTTCTCACGGACATGTTTTAGTTAATGGGAAAAAAGTTAATATTTCTAGTTATCAAGTTAAAATAGGCGATGAAATAAAAATTAACCCTAAGTCAATTCAAAAAGAGGTATTTAAAAATATTGTTTTAAATCTTAACAAAAAAGAGTTGCCTTCTTGGGTTTCTGTAGATATTAAAAAATTAGAAGGAAAGGTCGAAAACCTTCCTTTGCTCGAAGATGTTTCTCCTCCGGTAGAAATATCTATGATTTTTGAGTTTTATTCTCGTTAATTTTTAGAAATAATTATTTTAAAAAAATTATGATTCCTTTACCTTCTCAACCAAAAATTATAAAAAAAGAGGATAATAGAGCGGTTTTTGAAATAGAAGGCCTTTATCCAGGTTATGGGGTGACCATCGGGAATTCTTTAAGAAGAGTCTTACTTTCTTCTCTTGAAGGAGCAGCCATAACCAAAGTTATGATTAAAGGTATTCAACATGAATTTTCTACTATTAGTGGAGTTAAAGAAGATGTTGTAGATATTTGCCAAAATTTAAAAAGATTAAGGTTTAAAATCTTCTCCCAAGAGCCTCAAAAAGCAACGCTTAAAATTAAAGGAGAGAAAAAAATAACAGGAGAAGATTTTGATTTGCCTTCTCAGGTAAAATTAATTAGCAAATCAGTTCCAATAGCTACGGTAACTAATAAGGGAACTACTTTGGAAATAGAGATTCAAATTGAATCTGGTAGGGGATATGTTCTATCTGATCAAGCAAGAGAAAAAGATAAATTATCAGCGGGAGAGATTCGACTTGATGCAATTTTTAATCCCGTTAAGAAGGTAACTTTTCACGTAGAAAATATGAGAGTAGGAGAGAGGACTGACTTTAATAAGCTTAGCGTCGATGTTGTCACTGATGGAACGCTCGATCCGGAAGACGTTTTATGCAAAGCATCGGAAATACTAGTAAAGCATTTTTCTTTAATTTTAGAAAAATTTATACCAGAAAGTAAAAATGAAAGTGAGAAAGAAAGTAAAAATAAAGCTAAAAAAGAAAAATCAGAAAAAGACATTAGTGATGTAAAAATAGAAGATCTTGATATTTCTTCCAGGACAGCTAATGCTTTAATTAGCAATAATATTAAAACCTTAGCAGGGCTCTCAAAGAGAAAAGAAGATACTCTTTTAGAGATAGAAGGCTTTGGAGAAAAGGGATTGAAAGAAATAAAAAAGGTTTTAAAGAAATATAATTTAGAATTGAAATAATTCCATGAAAAAGAGAAAAAAAGGTCGAAAATTTAATAGAACAAAAGATCAAAGAAAAGCTTTTTTATTAAGCTTAATAAATAATCTTTTTTTGAAAGAAAAAATAAAGACTACCGAAGCTAGGGCTAAGGAGATCTCAGGATTAGCAGAGAAATACATTACTAAAGCAAAAAAGATGAATTTAAGCACGAGAAAGAATTTATTTAAAGATCTTTCAAAAAGAGCGGTGACAAAACTAGAAAAAGAAATTGTTCCTAACTGTAAAGATAGAAAAGGAGGATATACTAGAATAATTAAAGTAGGACCAAGGGACTCGGACAGTGCTAAAATGGCTATAATTGAATTAGTAAAATGAAAAAAGAAAATTATATAAAAAGGGAAATTCATATAATAGACGTTTCTGGAAAATCGCTTGGAAGAATATCTTCCCAAGTTGCTATTTTGTTGCAAGGCAAGAATAAACCGGAATTTGTTCCCTATAAGGATATCGGTGACTTTGTTACAATAAAAAACGCAGACAAGGTTAGATTAAGCGGTAATAAAATTAGTCAAAAGAAATATTATCGTTATACTGGCTATCCTGGTGGTTTAAGAGAAGAACCTCTTGAGGAACTTTTTGAAAAGAGCCCTGCAGAAGTTATAAAAAGATCTGTTTTTGGTATGCTTCCCGGCAATAAATTGAGACCAGAAAGAATTAAAAGATTAAAATTTGAATAAAAATGCCTAAGACGAAAGAAAAAACTAAAAAAGAAACTAAAGAAAAACCCAAGAAAGAAACTAAAGAAAAACCCAAGAAAGAAATCAAGAAGATTGATAAATACTATGAGTCGGTTGGCAGAAGAAAGACAGCCGTGGCTAGGGTCAGGGTTTGGACTAAGAGCAAGAATCAAATTATTATTAATGATAAAGATTATAAGGATTATTTTGAACTTGAAAAGTTTCAAAGAAAGATTTTAGATCCTTTAAAGAAAATGAATTGCGAGGACAAGTTTAAGATTCAAGTAATAGTAAGGGGAGGAGGTATTAACGCTCAAGCAGAAGCAACAAGACATGGCATTTCAAGAGCATTGGTTTTATTTAATTCTGACTTTAAAAAGAGACTAAAGAAAGTTGGTTATTTGACAAGAGATCCGAGAATGAAAGAAAGAAAGAAATTTGGGAAAAAGGGTGCAAGAAGATCTCCTCAATGGCAAAAAAGATAAAATATTTTTCGCTGGCCGAACTATTTTAAAATATAAAAATATAACTAATTAATAAGTTATTTTTTTATGCTTAAGGAATTAATTGATAAATATTATCAGGACAAGAGAAACGAGAGAGAAAAGAAAAAATTTTACATCAGTGATGCTGGCAAATGTCCGCGTCAAATTTTTTTTAAATTTAAAAATGCTCCCTGCAAAGAAATGGAACCAAGGATATTAAGAATATTTGATCAGGGCAATTATATCCATCTAAGACTAATGAGAGATTTATTCTCTTTGGGAGTTGCGGTGGCTTCAGAAATTGATATTCCTTCTACAGAAGATATCAGCGGAAGAGCTGATGCTATTGTTAGAATTAACAATGAATTGTATGTCGTTGATTTTAAAAGTATTAATAGTATGATTTTAAATGGATTAGATAAGCCCAAAGAGGAAAATGTTTTACAAATTCAGCTATATCTTCATTTTTTTAAAATTAAAAAAGGCATTTTGCTGTACGAAGGGAAAGATGGGTCTCAAATTAAAGAATTTTTAGTTGAATACAATGAAAAAATAGCTAATAAAATATTGAAAGATTTTAGAAGATTAAAGATTAATCTGAAAAAAAATCTTATACCCAAGAGACTTTCTGATTATCGAGGGAATTGGCAGTGTAAATATTGCCAATACAGAGAAATTTGCGTTATGACTGGTTCCGATAATTTAAAATGGAATGAGTTTAAAAAGAAGATTAGAGAGAAAGAAGAAAAAAATAAAGGCAAATTAAAAGAAGTTTGAAATAATTAATTTAAAACGAGAGAGCAGCTTTAGGAGCTGCTTTTGCTTATATGAGAAAAAGACTACGAAGAGAATTTTATACCAGACCGACTCTTATTGTGGCCAAAGATATTTTAGGCAAGTATTTAGTTGTAAAGAAGAATAAAAGCCAAATAATTGGGAAAATTGTTGAGACAGAGGCATATCTTGGTCCCGAAGACAGAGCCTCTCATGCTTATAACGGCAAGGTAACCAAAAGATGCAAGCCGGTTTATTTGAAAGGAGGGCATCTCTATATTTATCTTTGCTATGGCATTCATTGGCAGCTGAATATTACTACCAGAAAAGAGGGCGATCCTGAATGTATTTTAATTAGGGCGCTAGAACCAGTTGTTGGCAACTGTTCTAATTATGAAATTAGAAAACTGGCAAACGGACCGGGAAAGCTTTGTCGATGGATGAATATTGATAAAAGATTTAATGAAGAAGATTTAGTTTATTCTAAAAAAATATGGGTAGAAAAAAGAAAAGAAAATAAAAAATCTCAGATTATTTCAGCCAAGAGGATCGGGATTGATTATGCTGAAGAATGGGCTGACAAGCTATGGCGTTTTTATCTTAAGGACAATGAGTTTGTTTCTAAGAAATAATTTTTAAAACAGCAGATCTGAGTAGTATAAATTATCCTTGCTTAAAATATATATTCTTTTGTATTGATTGTTCCAGAATATTTCTGGATTTTCATATTCTCCAATTGTGATAATATTTAATCCGTTTCGATTATCGGTTTCTGCAATTTTTATTTCGTCCCCAGTATTAAAAAGAAGATAATGGTTATTTAACCAAAAAATATCTTTAATTTCTTTCGAAAGTCTAGTTAAGAATACTTTTTGGCTTTTTTCTCTTTTTGGTTGTTCTAATACTTCAGATAGAAAGAATAAATATATTTCGTGATTGTTTATAATAGATATTTTTTTTCTATCCGGAGAAATTTTTATTTCTTTAGAATTATTTAAAATTCGCTCAAAGGTTTCTTTTTCTTTGTTAAAATGATAAAAACTATCGCTATCTTCTATGAATATTTCTTCTTCAAATATTTTTATCTTATAATTATGTCCTTCTTGAACAGGAAAAGCTTCTTTGTTTATAATTTCTGGCCTTCCTCCAGAAAGATTTGATTTATATATTACACCTTTTCGATCAAGCCAAAATAAATTTCTTTCGTATATATCATATGCTCTGATATTATCTGCTATTTTTTTAGGAATTTTTTCTCTGGCAAAATTTATATTAAAAAGTGTTCCCTCGTTATTATTTTCTATAAAAAATATTTCTTCTAAATTATATGGGTTAAAATTTATTTTTTCAGCGTTGACAAGATATGTAAGGATATTTTTTGAAGGGGCTACTTCTAATCCTTGAATAATGTAAAAAGATGATTCTTTGATTTTTTCATCTTGAATTTCTAAAAGAATATCTTCAGAATTATGATTCCAGACGATATT
Organism: uncultured Candidatus Saccharibacteria bacterium; assembly: GCA_964445905.1. GTDB lineage: Bacteria > Patescibacteriota > Minisyncoccia > Minisyncoccales > JAGGXC01 > CAYUNN01. Next base: position 151,676 of record CAYUNN010000003.1, read on the forward strand.
TATTATGCTGCCCTCTATCTCCGTTTCTGTTAATATGATCTTGGTTTCATCTTTTTTTAAACTCATTAATTCAAGGAAATATCCATCCTCACCTTGTTTTTTAACAATTATTTTTTCTTCGCAAGGAGAAATAAAATAATTATTTACCCTGTGATTTAAAGGCAAGAATTTTATCGCTTTTGAGAAAAGAATTATATTCTCTGCCTTGGTAACCAATTCTTCTTCTACTTTTAAGGCTTTCTCCCAAGAAACGTATCCTTCTTTCTCTACCCTAATATTGTATTCTTTTGGAAGAAGGTTTTTAATAAAAGCTTCTCCAAATATAAAATCGGTGTTTTTTTCAAATTTATTATCAATATAAATTCTAGACTGATTAACATTAGCCTTAATAAAAATCCCCCCTGTTTTTACTATTGCCTTATTTTCAAAATCAAGACGATATCCTTGGGCATAAAAAATGGCCAGAGGCGCACTTGCAAGGAATAAAAAAACAAAAATAATAATTAAGATTTTGCAATATTTTCGATTCATTATGATTATTATAACCTTTTAATCAGACATTAGTAAATATTGACAAAATATTAGAGTGCTATTATGGCAAGCGCTAAAGATTAAAAATAATTAAGAAGCAGTGAAATAATCATCTATTTTAAATTTAGTAGTTAATATTGATAATTTTATTTTTTTAGTTTAAAATAAACTGACATGGCAGAAAAATTTATTATAAAAGGCGGTAAACCGTTAAGGGGAACAGTTGAAATATCTGGTTTTAAAAATGCAGCAGGACCTGTCTTGGCTGCTTCTGTTTTAACCGAAGAAAAAGTTTTAATAGAAAATCTTCCTTTAGTTGATGATATTAAAAATCTTATAGAAGTTTTAAAAGAAATGGGTGCTGAGGTAAATTATATTTCTGAAAGAAGCATAGAAATAAGAGCTAAAAATATAGATCCTCAAAAAATTAATGCTGACAGAATAGCTAAAACTAGGGTTTCTGTACTTTTAATAGGATCCCTGCTTGCACGTTTCAAAAAATTTAAGATTGCTCATCCCGGAGGAGATAGAATTGGAGTAAGGCCTATTTCCACTCATCTTCTAGCCCTAAAAGAACTTGGAGTTGATATATTAAACGAAACAGGTTTTTATAGTTTTTCCACGGACGGGCTCAAAGGCAAGAAAATTGTTCTCAAAGAATTCAGTGTTACGGCTACTGAAAATTTAATGATGGCTGCCTCTCTTGCTCAAGGAAAAACTGAAATTATAGGAGCAGCGGCCGAGCCTCATGTTCAGGATTTAGGTAAAATGTTGAATTCAATGGGAGCTAAGATTAACGGCTTAGGAACGCATAATATTATCATAGAAGGAGTAAGTCAATTACATGGGACTTCTCATGAGATTATTCCTGATCCGATAGAAGCAGGAACTTTTATTATTGCTGGATGTTTAACAGATGGTCGGGTTGAAGTTAAAAATGTGAGACTTGATCATTTATCTTTATTTTTAGACAAATTAAAAGAAATCGGAGTAATTTTCGAAGAGAATGATAAGTCGGTAATTGTTAATTATTCTCCTTGTTTAAAAGCTGCTAATGTTCAATCGTTGCCTTATCCTGGCTTTCCTACAGATATCTTACCTTTAACATCTGCCTTATTAACTCAAGCTGAAGGAAAAAGTTTAATCCACGATCCTTTATATGACAATAGATTTGGGCATCTTCAAGAATTGAATAAAATGGGAGCAGATATTGAATTGGTTGATCCTCATCGAGCTATAATATTTGGCAAGACTAAATTGACAGGTCTTAAAATTGAGAGCTGGGACATTAGAGCGGGAGCCTCTTTGGTAATTGCCGGACTGGTAGCCCAAGGAGAAACTATTATTGAAAACATTTATCAGATTGATAGGGGCTATGAAAGAATAGACGAGAAACTTAGAAAAATAGGCGCTGATATTAAAAGAATTTAATTTTTATTAAATCATGTTTATTAAAAAAATTGGAATTGATTTGGGAACTTGCAACTCGTTAGTTTTTATTCCTTCAAAAGGCGTTGTTATCAGAGAACCATCGGTAGTGGCTGTTTATGTTAACGATAATAGAATTTTAGCTGTAGGGAATAAGGCTAAAGAAATGATCGGAAGGACCCCAGACGCTATTCAGGTTTTCCGTCCCTTAAAGGACGGAGTAATTGCTGATTACAGGATAACCCAGGCAATGATTAGCTATTTTATTAAATCTTCTAGCGGAAGATTTAGATTTTTTAAACCAGAGTTAATGATTTCCGTACCGGCTGGAATTACCTCTACTGAAAGAAGAGCCGTTATCGAATCAGCTAATTTGGCAGGAGCGAAACAGGTATTTATTGTTAAGGAACCAATATTAGCAGCTATTGGAGCGGGGATTCCAATAAATTCTTGTTCTGGACATATGATTGTTGATATCGGAGGAGGGACAGCAGAGGTAGCAGTAATTTCTCTAGGAGGAATAGTAACTTGCGATTCAGTAAAAGTTGCAGGAGATAAAATAGACCAAGCAATTTCCGATTTTATTAAAAAGAAGTATAATCTGGCTATTGGTGATCAAACGGCAGAAGAAGTAAAAATTAAAATAGGAACTGCCTTACCAGATAAAGATAAACGTCAATTAGAAATAAGGGGAAGAGATTTAATCTCTGGTCTGCCTCGCAATATTAAAGTTTCTTCTAATGAGGTTTGCGAAGCTATTGAGAGTCCGTTGAACGAAGTTATTAAAACAATTAAAAAAGTTTTAAGGGAAACTCCTCCAGAATTATCAGCCGATATTATGGACAAAGGAATGATTGTTTCGGGTGGAGGAGCTCTATTAAGAAATATTGACAAGTTAATTTCTAAACGCACTGGTGTTCCATGTTTCGTTGCCGAAGATCCTTTACTTTGCGTAGTCAAGGGGACAGGAACAGTTCTCGAAAGCTTAGATATTTACAAGAGATCTATTATGTCAAAAAAGTAATTTGTTATGGAGATAATTGGCCATTACAATATTTGGCATTTTTTAAAAAAAACAGCGGAGAAGAATAAAATATCTCACGCTTATTTGTTTTTAGGGCCCGATAAAATAGGCAAAAAAACCCTAGCATTAGAGCTTGTTAAGCTTCTTCATTGTCAAAAAGAAAATTTTGATGAAAGACCCTGTAACGACTGTAATTCTTGTAAAATGATTAAAAATAGCTCTCATTCAGATTTTACTTTAATTGAGCCCATTAAAAAAGAAATTAAAATTTCTCAGATAAGAAAGTTAAGCTGGAATCTTTCTTTACAGTCTCATGTTTCTCCCTATAAAACAGCGATTATTGATCAAGCTCATGCCATGAACATAGAAGCTCAAAGTGCTTTACTTAAAACGCTTGAAGAACCGCGAGGGAAAACAATGATTATTTTAATAACCGCTTGGCCCAAGCTGCTTCTTCCAACTATTATCTCTAGGGTTGAGAAAATAAAGTTTTCTTTGGTTGCAAAAGAGCAAATAGATAAATATTTAGAGAAGAAAAAAGTTGATAAGAAAAAGAAAGAAGAATTACTCTCTCTTTACTTCGGCAGACCAGGAGAAATTATTAATTTTTTAAATAATCCTGAAGAATTAGAAAAAAGAAATAAAAAAGTAAAAGAATTAGTAAAACTTATCAATTCTTCTTTGGCCAAAAGGTTTAAATATGCGAAAGAGAAAGCTGCTGACTATAACGATCTAAATGAAACTTTGAATATTTGGTTAGAATATTTCAGAGAAAAAATGATTTATTCTGTAAAAAATGAATCTTTTGATAATTACCCCTTGAAAAAACTTAAAAAAATTATTAATCTTATACAGGACACTATCTTTCTAATATCAAAAACAGAAGTGAATAAAAAGCTTGCTTTAGAAATGATTTTAATAGAGTTATAGTTTTTAAAAATCGAATAAGAGGCAAAAAGAATGAAAAATGATTTGAAATTGAAACTGATTGAGAACGGGGTAGTTATCGATCATATAGACCAGAAAGAACCAATAGTCACATATAAGTGCTATTATCGCGAGAGAATAATTAGGAGTGCAGCAGAAATTATGAAAGCGATGGAAAAGTAAAAAGGAAGTTAAAGATCTTCCTTTTTTCAATAAAATTTTTGTTTATCCAATTGCAAATAATCCTTTATTTTGTTATATTTTAAATATATGAGTTATCACAATATTATAAACGAAACTAAACCAGAAATGGATAAGGTTATTAGTTTTTTAGATAGAGAATTAGCTAAGATAAGAACAGGAACAGCTTCCGCTGCCTTGATAGAGGATATTACCGCTGATTGTTTTGGTCAAAAATTACCCTTGAAACAACTGGCTGCTATCTCTGTTCCCGAGCCACGTCAAATTATTATCCAGCCGTGGGATGAATCCTATATTCCTGGCATAGAGAAAGCGCTTGAAAGAGAGAGTATCGGAACGAGTCCGGTTGTTGATAAGAATATTATCCGTCTCAATTTACCACCAGTAAGTGAAGAATATAGAAAGAATTTAGCTAAGATTCTTTCTGACAAGAAAGAAAATGCAAGACAAACAATTAGGCATTGGAGAAATGAAGCTTGGAAAAATATTCAGGAAGCTTTTGATGCCGGGGAAGTAACAGAAGATGACAAGTATAAAGGAAAAGATAAGTTACAAGAATTAGTTGATGGTTATAATGAAAAAATAGAAGAAAAGGTTAGCAAAAAAGAAAAAGAAATAGGACTTTAATTTAATATTTTTTATGATTATTACCTTTATTGTATTTATCCTTATTTTAGGATTTTTAATTTTTGTTCACGAATTTGGTCATTTTATTTTAGCTAAAAAATTGGACGTAAAGGTAGAAGAATTTGGAATTGGTTTTCCTCCTGCAATTTGGAAAAAGAAGATAGGAGAAACTGTTTATTCTATTAATGCTATTCCTCTCGGAGGTTTTAATAAGTTACTTGGAGAAGGGAAAGAAAAACATTCTGAAAATCCTAGGAGTTTTTCTGCAAAGTCTCCCCAGAAAAGAGCCATTATTGTTTTAGGGGGAGTAGCGATGAATTTTTTAGTGGCTTCGATTATTTTTTATTTTTTACTTGCCTCAAGTAGTTTTCAGTCTAATTTTCCTCTCATCTTTGATTATAGTTTTCCTTTTGGTGAACAAAAAAATCTTTCTCCTATGGTTTCTTACGTAGGAGAAGGATCTCCAGCAGAAGAAGCCGGAATTGAAATCGGCGATTTTATTATTGAAGGAGATGGTACTAAATTTGAAAATACTACCCACCTTATTATTTTTCTGTCTACAAAGAGTGAAGGAACAACCTTGGTTGTAGAAAAAGCTCATACCAATGAAATCAAAGAAGTGTCTCTAATCCCAAGAGAAAATCCTCCAGAAGGAGAAGGCGCGGTAGGGATCGGCCTAATGGATACAACTAATTTAAGCTATAATAAACCCTTGAATAAATTGACTTCTGGCTTTATTCACTCTTTAAATATTGCACATTATTCTCTCGTTGGTTTAAATCATTATGTCAGACTATCTTTTACTCAAAGAGACATAGAGCCTTTAGCTGGCTCCGTTACCGGTCCAGTTGGTATTTTTGCTATAACCAAATTAAGTGTTGAGGCAGGATTTAATGAAGTTATTTTTCTAATCGCTATAATATCTATTGCTCTTTTTTTGATGAATAGCCTTCCTATTCCGCCGCTTGACGGAGGAAGTTTTGCCTTTCTTCTATTTGAAATGGTAACAGGTAAAAGAGTTCCTAAAAAAATAGAAGCAATTTCTCAGCAAGTAGGTATAATATTTTTTATTGCTCTTTTCTTGCTGGTTACCTTCAAGGATTTATTGCAATTTGGAGATATATTATTTAAAGGTTTATTTTAAATTTTAAAAAATAAATAGATAAAAAAATGGATAAAAAAAATAAAAATATTCTTTGGTTCAAAGAACTTTCAGTAAAAGATGTGCCTTTGGTCGGTGGCAAAAATGCTTCTTTAGGAGAAATGTTTTCTCAATTAAGTAAAAAAGGAGTGAGAGTGCCTAATGGCTTTGCCTTAACTTCAAGGGCTTATTGGTACTTCTTAGAGAAGAATAATATTGATAAAAAGCTAAAGAAGATTTTTAATGAATTTGATCCAGATAGTTTAGAGAGCTTGAAAAAGACAGGAAGATCTGCTCGTCAGTTAATCTATAACTCAAATTTCCCTAAAGATTTAGAAGAAGAAATTATTAATAGCTATTCAAGGCTGTCTAAGAATTACAATCAGAAAAATACTGATGTTGCAGTAAGAAGTTCGGCTACAGCCGAAGATTTGCCCTCGGCTTCATTTGCTGGTCAGCATGAAACATATCTTAATATATCCAACTCTAAGGATTTATTAAAAGCTATAAAAAACTGCATAGCTTCTTTGTTTACTGATAGAGCGATTGCTTATAGGGACCAAAAAGGCTTTAACCATTTAAAGATTGCCTTGTCCGTTGGGGTTCAGAAAATGGTTCGTTCTGACTTATCTTCTGCTGGAATAATGTTTTCTTTGGACACAGAAACAGGGTTTAAGGATGTTGTTTTAGTCAATTCTACTTATGGAGTAGGAGAAATGATTGTTCAAGGAAAGATAACCCCGGATCAATTTTATGTTTTTAAACCTACTCAAAAGAAGAGATTTAAATCAATTATTTCAAAAGATCTTGGAAGAAAAACAAAGAAATATATTTATGGCAAGAGCGGAGGATTAAAAGAGATAAAAGTTATTGACAAAAAGCAAGCTGAATTTTCTATAACTGACGAGGAGGTTCTAACTCTAGCTAAATGGGCTCAGGTGATTGAAGATCATTATTCTAAAAAAGCAGGAAGATGGATGCCTCAAGACATTGAATGGGCAAAAGATGGTAAAACAGGTAAAATATTTATTGTTCAAGCTAGGCCGGAAACAGTCCACGCTCCTAAAATTGCTAGAGTTTACGAAGAGTACAAAGTAGAAACTGATAAAAAGCCAATAGTGAGTGGTATTGCTGTTGGAAATAAAATTGGCCAAGGGAAAGTAAGAATTGTTCCTGATATTTCAAAAATATCTCAGTTTAAAAAAGGAGAAGTTCTGGTTACTAAGATGACTGATCCAGACTGGGTTCCTATTATGAGAAGAGCCTCAGCTATTGTTACTGATGAAGGAGGAAAAACCTGTCATTCAGCAATTGTTGCTAGAGAACTAGGGATTCCTTGTATCGTAGGAGCAGAGGAAGCAACAGAAGTTTTAAAAAACGGGCAAGAGGTGACTCTTGATTGTACTCAGGGCTTGGAAGGGAAGGTTTTTTTAGGGAAAGTTCCTTATAAAGTTAAAAGGTATAATTTAAAAAAACTTCCTAAGCTGAAAAATAAAATCTTGATAAATATCGGGGCCCCTGAATTAGCTTTTAAGGCATCTTTTCTTCCCAATGATGGCGTGGGGTTAGCAAGGGAAGAATTTATTATTGCTGAAAAGATAAGAATTCATCCTTTAGCTCTTTATCATTTCAATAAGATTAAAAATAAAAAAATTAAAAAAGAAATAGAAAGAATAACTTTAGGGCATAAGGATAAAAAACAATATTTTATTGATAAGCTTGCTGAAGGAGTTAGTCAAATTGGAGCAGCTTTTTATCCAAAACCTGTTATTGTAAGAATGTCTGATTTTAAGACAAAAGAGTATAAGGGATTAATAGGCGGAGAACTTTATGAAAAAGAAGAAGCTAATCCAATGATAGGGTTTAGAGGAGCTTCTCGTTATTTAGATAAAGAGTTTCAACCTGCCTTTGAAATGGAGTGCAAAGCCTTAAAAAAGGCGAGAGAAGAATTTGGTTTGATGAATATAAAGGCAATGATTCCTTTTTGCCGAACAGTAGAAGAAGGAGAAAAAGTAATAAGTTTGATGAAAAATTTTGGATTAGAAAAAGGGAAAAAAGACCTCAAGGTTATTGTTATGTGTGAAATTCCTGCTAATGTAATTTTAGCTGATGAATTTTTAAAAATTTTTGACGGAATGAGCATTGGTTCTAATGATCTTACTCAGCTATCCTTGGGAATGGATAGAGATAATGGAAGAATCGCCTATATCGGAGACGAAAGAAACGAAGCTGTTAAAAAAATGATAAAGAGAACGATAGCAGCTTGTCGAAAGAATAAAAAATATTCTGGTATTTGTGGAGAAGCTCCTAGTATTTGGCCTGAATTCGCTAAATTTTTAATTGATAATAAAATAGAAAGCATTTCTTTGAATCCGGAATCGGTGATCAAAACCATTATGAGCTTATCAAAAATAAAATAAAATGGTATAATATTATAAAATTATTAATATTAAATAAATAAAATAATTATGGCTAAAAAAACTACTATAAGTGTAATTAAAGCTGATATTGGGAGTATTGGTGGACACATAAAGCCCAGTGAAAAGCTTTTAAAGACAGTAGAAGATACTGTTAAAAAAGAAGGGAAAGGTGTTTTTATCGACTGCCTTGTTTCTCATACAGGAGATGATATTGCTATTCTTTTAACTCATACAAGGGGAACGTGTTGTAATAAGATTCATAAGATTTGCTGGGATGCTTTTCTAAAAGGAGCAGATGTTGCAAAGAAACAGGGTCTTTATGGTGCGGGACAGGATTTATTAAAAGAGAGCTTTTCGGGCAATGTTAGGGGCATGGGGCCGGCTGTGGCTGAGCTTGAATTTGAAGAAAGACCAGCTGAACCTTTTTTATTCTTTGCTGCTGATAAAACAGAACCTGGCGCTTATAATCTTCCTTTGTATCTTTCTTTTATTGACCCCATGAATACGCCGGGTTTAATCCTTTCACCTGAACTTAAGAAAGGATTTAAATTTGTTATTATGGATGTCGCTTATACTAAAGCTGATAAAGTAATTGAACTGAACAGTCCGGAAGACCAATACGATATAGCTGCTCTTTTAAGAGATAACGGACGTTTTGTAGTAGAAGGCGTTTATTCTCGAGTTACAGGAGAGCAGGTGGCTTCTGCTTCGACTACCAGGCTTCATAATATTGCTGGTAAGTATGTAGGGAAAGATGATCCGGTGATGCTAGTAAGAACTCAGAAGAATTTTCCTGCAACAGGCGAGATTTTAGCGCCATTTAATATTGGTCACTATGTGGCTGGATTTATGAGAGGATCTCATAATGGTCCTATGATGCCAGTAAAAATGAATTCAACTATTTCTTTCTTTGACGGACCTCCTGTAGTAAGTTGCTTGGCATTTTCAATGAGAAATGGTAAGCTAACCGAGCCAGCAGATGCCTTCGATCATCCTTACTGGGATTATGTAAGAGATAAAGTTTCTCGCAAGGCGGACGAAATAAGGAAACAAGGGTTTTCTGGGCCAGCCATGCTTCCTCAAAGCGAATTAGAATATACGGGGATTAAGAAAACTCTTGAAGAATTAAGTAATAAATTTACAATTAGGAAAAAATAAGATAACAAATTAAAAGCTATGAAGATTATTCATGAAAAAATAAAATGTATTGGTTGTGGAGCTTGTGCTAGCATTTGTCCTGACCATTTCAAGATTGCAGAGGATGGCAAAGCTCACCTTAATAATTCGGAATTAACTAACGAAGAATCCGAAGAGTACACTTTAGAAGTAGAAGAACTAGGATGCGCCAAAGACGCTGCTGATAGTTGCCCTGTTCAATGTATTCATATAAAGTAAAAACATGTTAGAAATTTCAGCAAAAGAAAGAAAGGAGGGTGAAAATAAAAAAGATTTAAGGAGAGGAGGAGAGCTTCCTGCTGTTCTGTATGGCTACGAAACAGATAATTCCTTAATAAAGGTTAATTATAAGGATTTTGAAAGGATATTTAAAGAAGCGGGTGAAAGTTCTTTAATTGACCTTAAACTAAAAGATCAAAAAAAAGATTACAAGGTTTTAGTTTATGGTTTTCAAAGAGATCCTTTAAGTGGAGACTTTATCCATGTTGATTTTTATCAGCCCTCATTAAAAGAAAAAACTGAAGCTAATATTCCTCTGGTTTTCGAAGGGAGTTCGGAGGCGGTTGAGAAGCTTGGTGGAACACTAATTAAAAATATAGACGAGTTAGAAGTAGAGGCTTTGCCTCAGGATCTTCCTCATGAAATCAAAGTTAATATAGATAAGTTAAAAACTTTTGACGATCGTATTAAAGTTTCTGATTTAAGTATTTCTGATAAAGTAAAGATATTGAAAGGAGCAGATGAGATTATTACTTTGGTTTCTCCGCCAACGAATGTGGAAGAAGAGCTTGAGACGCCAATAGAAGAGAGGCCTGAGGAGGTTGAAAGAGTGAAAGAAAGTAAAGAAAAAGAGGAAGAAGAGACAGAAAAAGAGGAAACAGAATAAAACGAAAAATAATGATACTAATCATGAAAACAAAATATTTTTCTAAATTAGTTTGTTTGTTTGTTTTTTGTTTAGTGGTGTTTTTTTCTTTGATTCAACCCAAAATATTTATTGAGGCCGATGAAGACTTAGAAACTTTATGTCAACTAGATCAGATTGAAGAGCAGTGCAAAGGGATTTCTGATGAAAAATGCAGAGAGTTCCTTGAAAAATGTGCCAGCTTTTTACAGGAAAAAGCAGAATTAATCGGAAAAGATATTAGCAAAACAGAGCAAGAGAAAAACACTCTTAAAAACCAAATATATATTCTTAATAACAGGATAAAGCAGTTAGATTACCAGATATATCAGAATAATTTAATGATTAAAGATCTTGGATTGCAGATTGGTGATACAGAAGATTCTATCAAAAAAACTAGCCTTAAGATAGAAGAATCCAAAGAGCAGTTATCTAAAATTCTAAAAGAAATTTATGAACAAGACCAGCGTTCAATGATTGAAATTTTACTAGGAGAAGAAAAACTGTCGGATTTTTTTGATAATTTAGTAGCGCTTGAAAGCTTGAATACTAAGAACGGAGAGCTTTTAAAAAGTATAAAGAATTTAAAAAAATACTTAGAAGAGCAAAGACAGTCTTTAGACGGTGAGAAACAGGAGTTAGAATCAATAGTTAAAATTCAAACACTTCAAAAGCAAGAGAGCGCTCAGGCGAAACAAGAAAAAGATTATTTTCTTAAACTGACGGAAGCAGAATACCAAAAATACGTAAAAGAAAAACAGGAAGTCGAAGCAACGGCAACCGAAATCAGGTCTCGAATTTTTGAGTTGATTGGTGTTCCTGAGGCTCCGACTTTTGGAGAAGCCTATGAAATGGCAAAGCAGGTAGAAGCTATTACAGGAGTAAGACCCGCTTTTTTGCTTGCTATTTTAACTCAAGAATCAAATATTGGTAAGAATGTTGGTCAATGCTACTTAAAGAATCCAACGACTGGAGACGGAATAGTGATTTATAACGGTAAGGTAATTTCCAGAGTAATGAGTCCTTCTAGAGATGTGCCTCATTTTTTAAAGATTACTGAAGAGTTAGGCAGAGATCCTTATAATACTCCTGTTTCTTGTCCTATGAGTTATGGGTGGGGAGGAGCAATGGGACCGGCTCAATTTATTCCTGCTACATGGATAGGTTACAGAGATAGATTAAAAGAAATTGCCGGAAGGCCTGTTGATCCTTGGAATATTAAAGACGCATTTTTAGCTTCAGCAGTTTATCTTTCTGATTATGGTGCTGCTAAAAAAACTTATAACGATGAATTTAATGCTGCTTTGAGTTATTTTGCAGGACCCGGATGGTTTAATTCTAGTTATAGAGATATTTATAAAAGAGATTATGGTTATCCTGTTATGAATCTTGCTGGAAGATATGAAGCAGAAATAAAGGTTTTAGAAGGAAGATAAAATTAGTGTTTTTTAAAAATTTTAGATTATTGACTTGAGCAGAAAAGCTCAAGTTTTTATGTTATAATAAATCATTATGATAAAAGGACTTATTGAAAAAAGGATTCATCCATTGATAGGCATTGCTATTATTTTATTTTTTTTATTTACATCATTAATCCTTACTCATTTTCAATGGATTAAAATAGAAAGCGATGTAATGAGTTTTTCTCAAGTGGAATTAGCGGAAAAGAAAAAAGAAGAAGGACTAGAGGCGTCAGAGCTTATTCCTCTAGGATTTAGTGAAGAAAAAAAAGAAGAATTATTTGAAGATATTAACGGCGATGGCAAGAAAGAAATTTTAGTAACTTCTGTAAATGATGAAAATGTAGGTTTTTTGGTTGTAGCTATTATTAATGAAAATAATAAATTTGAAAAAATAGGAGAATTTAGATACGAGGGAGCTTACAGGGGTCCTCTTTCTGTTATGGAAGTTAAAGATATTAATAATAACGGTAAAAAAGAAATCATTTTATCGTTAGCCAGCGGAGGAGTTTCTACTTCGGCTTATGGTATTCTAAGTGTTGATTTTTATAATAAAAAAATAGACTGGATGAAAATAAGAGGAAGATTGGGCGAGGAGAAAGAGGCACTATTTTATGTGGGGTCTGCGCTTACTCATTATCATAGCTATAAAATAGAAGATCTTGATAATGATAATCAAGAAGAGATTATTACAATAAATTCTTGGCTTGAGAAAGAAAAGCCAGCCGAGTTAGAAGAGTGGGAGGTATTGCTTTCTGAAGAAGATGCTTTTGGAGATACTTGGTGGCGATGCGAAATAGCGATTTATAAATGGAACGGAGATAAATTCTCTTATAATCAGGCATTGTTAAATAGAATAGGAGAGTCAGGACTTAGAAAGATTTGCACGTCTTTTTGATGTTATAAAATAAATAAAAAAATACTGGAGAGAAGAATGTAGGAAATTTTAGTATCATAGACTTTTTAAATCAGATAATTTTATAAGTCCTACTTGTAAATAAAAACACACATTTAGCAATGTGTGTTTCCTAGGTCATAAATAAATATCTTTATTTTTTAGCCTCTTTTGTTAATTTTTTAATTATTTTATCCATCTTTCCTTCAATAATCTTATCTAAATTGTGCCAAGATTTATTTATTCTATGGTCTGTTACTCTGTTTTGAGGAAAATTATAAGTTCTTATTTTTTCTGATCTTTCAGCAGATCCTATTTGATCTTTTCTTTCTCCTACTATTTTTTCTTGCTGTTCCTTTGTTTTCTTTTCCATCAAGCGAGCAGAAAGAATATTTATTGCGTTTTCTTTATTTTCTAATTGGTTTCTTTCTGTTTGAGAGGTTACCACAATTCCTGATGGCAGATGAGTAATCCTTATTGCGCTTTCTCTTTTATTTACATATTGACCGCCAGGACCAGAAGCGCGGTAATGATCAATTTTTATCTCAGATGGTCTTATTTCTATTTCCTCTTTTTTAGGAGTAGGTAGGACAGCAACTGTAGCAGTAGAAGTGTGAATTCTTCCACTTTTTTCAGTTTGAGGGGTTCTTTGAACTCGGTGAACTCCTGCTTCATTTTTTAATGTTGGCCAAGCATTATCTCCCTTAACTTGAAAAGTAATTTGCTTTATGCCTCCCAAAGAAGTAGGATGAGAATCAAGGATTTTTTGACCCCAATCTTTAGAACGAATATAATTAGAATACATTTTAAACAAGTCACCAGCAAACAAAGCGGCTTCTTCGCCTCCTGTGCCTGCTCTGATTTCCATTATGATTGAAGTGGGATTTTCAATCTTTTCTTCTGTCATAGTTTATTTTTTCTTTTTCTGTGATTTTCCTTGTTTTTTAGCTAGCCTTTTTTCGAATCTTTCTACTCTGCCCATTTTATCTATAATCTTTCCCTTACCCGTATAAAATGGATGACAATTGGAACAGATTTCTGTTTCGATAAATTCTTTTGTAGAGCCAACGCTAAAGCTATTTCCACAAGCGCATTGAACTCTAGCTTTTTCGTGATATTTTGGATGTATATCTTTTTTTGCCATAACTTTTAATATATTTTTAAATTATGATACAAGTGTTATTCTAAATAAAAATGTTAAAAAAATCAAGTAGGCCTTGATTAATTATTAAGTTGATGATATATTGTACTTATTATAATAAGAAAGAATTATGTATAAAGAGAAAGAATTCAAAAGTAATTACGGTATTAACCTTCAGGAAATGATGGAGGCAGGTCTTCATTTTGGACATAGAGTATCTAAGTGTCATCCCAGAATGAAACCCTTTTTATTTGGAGTGAGGAATACCATTCATATTATTGATCCAGAGAAAACAGCTCAAAGTTTAGAGCAAGCCTTAAATTTTATTAAAGAATTGATTTCTGAGGATAAAGACTTGGTGATAGTTGGGACAAAAATTCATGCCAAAAAATTAGTAAAAGAAATAGCTGAAAAGTACGATCTTTCCTATGTTAGCGAACGATGGATCGGGGGCACTTTAACTAATTTTAAAGTGATTAAAAAAAGAACAGATCATTTTAAAGATTTAGAGACAGAGAAAAAAGAGGGGAAGTTAGAAAAATATACTAAAAGGGAAAGAGTTAAAATTGACAGAAATTTAGGCAATCTTAGAAGGAAATTTGAAGGGATTAAAAATTTAGAAAGAATTCCTGACGCGATTTTAGTTTTAGACATGAAAGAGAATAAAGTAACGATAAACGAGGCAAATAAAACGGGAGTTAAAATAATTGGAATAGCTGATACAAATATAGATCCTGACTTAGCAGATTTTCCTATTTTTGCTAGTGATAATGCCTTGTCTTCGATAAAATATATACTTGACAGGGTGGGTAGAGCGATAGAGGAAGGAAAGAAAAACAGAACATCTAAAAAAGAAGAAAAATAATTAATAAATTTTAATTATGGTTTCAACTAATCAGTTAAAGCAATTAAGAAAAGAAACCGGAGTTTCAATGATAGATTGTAAAAAAGCGTTAGAAGAGAGTGAGAATAATATTGATCAAGCCAAAGAGATTTTGAGGAAGTGGGGAAAAGATTTCGCTTCTAGCAAGAAAGGAAGAGAAACTAATCAAGGCATAATAGAAAGTTATATTCATCCTAATAAAAAAGTAGGCGTTTTGGTTCAGCTGTGTTGTGAAACTGACTTCGTGGCTAAATCAGAAGAATTTCAAAAACTAGCTCACGAGCTATGTTTACAGATAGCTGCGATGTCTCCGCTTTATCTTAAACATGAAGATATTCCTGAAGAATTTTTAGAAAGAGAAAAAAGTATTTACCAGGAACAATTAAAAGATTCAGGTAAGTCCAAAGAAATAATTGGTCAAATCATTGAAGGGAAAATAGATAAATATAAAAAACAAGTTTCTCTTTTGTCTCAGCCTTGGGTTAAAGATAACAGCAAGGCTATAGAAGAGATTATTAAGGGATATATTAGCAAACTGGGAGAGAATATTGTAATCAAGAAGTTTGTTCGTTTCGAAATTTAATTTTATGGTTGAAATAATTGCAAAATTAATTTTTGGTGGGAGCTTAGCGGGCATAACAATAATTGCTTTTAAAAAGACTCCAATTTTAATTGAAATACCAGAAGAAGAAATCGAAAAAATTAGTTTTAAAAAACCATTTGTTAAATTAACAAACAAAATTAGAAGTTCTAAGTTTTTTTCTTCTAACCTTCTTTTTCAGAGAATACTATCTAAGATAAAAATTATAACTCTTATTGTAGAAAGGAAAACAGAGGATAAGTTGATAAATTTAAGAGAAGAAGCAAAAAAGAAAAAAGATTTAGAGAGCGATAATTATTGGGAGAAATTAAGAACAGCAAAAAAAGAAAAAGAGTAATCATTGCGCCGGGATAGCTCAGTGGCAGAGCAACAGTTTTGTAAACTGTGGGTCGTGGGTTCAAATCCCTCTCCCGGCTCCGCGCAGAAAGCTTGACATTTCAAAAATAAAAACTAAAATGTATAAGGCGTAAGGGAAGTACTTTTAAAAATAGTATGTAAATTAATAAAGTTTAGTATATTTGAGTTGCTTTGGATCAATTTTTTTTTGAGAGTTTGATCCTGGCTCAGGATGAACGCTGGCGACGTGGATAAGGCATGCAAGTCAAACGGTCTAGCTTCGGCTAGGCAGTGGCAAACGGGTTAGTAACGCGTAGCTATCTTCCCAATACACGGGCATAATTCAGAGAAATCTGAGCTAATTCCCGATAGTCCCTCCGGGGTAAAGGTGCAAACCGGTATTGGATGAGGCTGCGTCCTATCAGCTTGTTGGTAAGGTAATGGCTTACCAAGGCTATGACGGGTAGGGGGTGTGAGAGCACGGCCCCCAACAATAGCACTGAGACACGG
>CAYUNN010000004.1:0-43195 GCA_964445905.1 uncultured Candidatus Saccharibacteria bacterium
TGGTTTTTTAGGACTACTTGGTCTTTTAGGAATTCCTACGGGAAATTATGGTTTATTTGGTTTGTATGGTCTTTTTGCTCTTTATGTATTTCTTCCAAAAAAGAAATGAAAAAAAGTGGTTTATTGCACTTTTGGTGATCAATGTCTTGCTCTTTTAGAAATTCTCTATATCTTTATTTTTAGCAAAGAAAGACTCTAAAAATTAAAAGGTCGAATAAATAAAAAAATAAAAACTATGAGCTTTAAATCTTTTTTTGATTCAAAAATTAAAAAAATGGATTGGCTGGATGTGGGTTTAATAAAATGGAGTTGTATAGCTTTCGGAATATTGCTTGCCATTTTTATCCCTCAATTAACAGAAATTAATGTTTGGTGGATAGTTGCAATTATTATAATCTTAGCTATAAGGCCAGGATATAGAGTCTATATTAAAAAAGACTAGAAAATGAGACACGATACTGTCTCAAACAAGACACTGTCTTTCTGTGTCTCGTTTGTTTCATTTTTAGCAAAATATAAGTGACCGAGACGGTTAAATAAGATACCCTTAAAAACTCTTATTTTTTCCTTAAAAACTTGGAGTTAGACCGAGGATGCCAGCTACCTTGAGCGCGGTTCGAGAGACCGATCCGCGTCACCGCTTCAAATAAAAAATTTTTAAAATGAAAAATTCCGAAGCTTTATTTCACAAAGAATCTCGTCTGAGATCATTGACAAAAGCTTTTGTCTATCGATTTGTGGCAATGATCGGCACGGGCGTTTTGATTTGGCTTATTACCAAAGATACTAAAGAGGCAATTTCAATTACAATTGTTACCCAAGTTTTTTTGATAATTCTTTATTATTTTAATGAAAGAATATGGAATAAGATTAGCTGGGGAAGAGAAAGATAAAAGGAATAATTCATTATTTGGTATTTCATTTATATAAAATCTTTGACCGAGACGGGTCGGCAAGACACCCCAAAAAGCCCCAATTTTCCCCTTAAAACTGGGGTTCAGAACCGGGGTACACAGTTACCTTGAGTGCGGTTCTTAAAATCGAGCTATGTGATTTTGATCTTAATATCCAGAGCAAACCACTATTTATTTGAGTGGTTTTTTTGTAAAATAAAGGAGTATGTATTATAAGGGTTCAATTTATGATAAAAAATTTAAAAAGGAGACTAGAGGTTATTTGTGTGGGGATTTTAACAAAGCTATAATCCAAACAAAAAAAATGGAAGTTGCGCATATGGACTCCGACTTATTAAAGGTTCATCTTGGCAAGAAACCTCATCATCATAATAAAATTGATGAAATGATTATAGTGATTAAAGGTAACATAGAACAAGAAGTAGATAGCAAGATAATTAAGCTTAAAAAGGGAGACTTTCTTTTTATAAAAGCAAAATCAATTACAAGATCAATAAAAGTAGTTACTGGCACGGAAATAATCGTTGTTAAAAGTCCTTCCATTCCTAAAGACAAGATAGACGATTGATCAAATTAAATTTTAACCTTGTCTTGTAATTAGAATTTCTATTCTTGCTTATTGTTTTAAGCAAATTTTTATTAGATAGAGTGACAATATTCATTCTTAAAAAGATATTATTGGAAGTTATCAGATCAAAATGATTTTAACTTTAGACCGATAATATTATCTAACGAATCATTTTTTAGATAAGGTGTTTTTAAAATAAAACGAGACAAGATAAATAAACTTAATAGTTTACGAAAAGATAAACAACAATAACAACAGAAATTTTAATAATTTTAATTATTGCAAGGATAGAAAAAATTACTTTTTTTGGTATAATCAAAAAATATTTAAAAGCTGGATAGAATAAATATGTTAAATAAACGAAAAGGTTTTACTTTGATTGAGTTATTAGTAGTTATTGCAATTATTGGTGTTTTAGCTTCGGTGGTTTTAACTTCCTTAATCGGAGCAAGAAAAAGAGCGAGAGATATAAGAACAATTTCTCAATTAACTCAAATTTGTAAGGCTATTGAAATATATCATATTGAAACGGGGCATTATCCTTATGTAGGTTGCTCTTTTAGCGGCGAAAGTAGCGGTGTTCATTTTGGCAAGTATAGAGATAATCCTAACAATGATCCTTACGGTGATGAAATTTTTGACATCCTGCAAAAAGAATTTGTAGATGCTGGATTGGTCCCTCGCATGGTTTCAATAATTCCTAATGATCCAGCTGCAGATTATCCGGCAAATAATTGGTCTTATTTTTATGATAATTATTACGATTCCGCAGTACCAGAAAATACTCCAGAAACGTCAGAGTGCACAAATCAGTCTTTTCAACTTTTGGGTTACGTTGAAAGCGAAACTCCGCCCAGTGATTGGGAAGCAGCCTGGGGTTTTTGGGAAGGGAAGGGATGGTGGAGAGCGTGTAAAGGGTTTTAATTTTTTATTAAGTTGTAAGAACATTAAAGAAAAGAAATAATAATCTTAGAATTCTTCTTAGATTTGAAGTATATTAATTCTAATCCGAGAATACTAGCAATCTTTTTTTATTGAAAGAGCGAAGTGCCCATAAAACATCTTTTAATAAAGATATTTTTTGTTATAATAAAAAAAGAATTATTTAAAAATTAAATCAAATAAATATGTTAGAAAAAAGAAAAGGTTTTACTTTGATTGAATTATTAGTAGTTATTGCGATTATTGGTATTTTATCTTCCTTGGTTTTGCTTTTCTTCGGCGGAGCGAGAGAAAAGGCAAGGGATGCAAAGAGGGAATCTAATATTAGGCAAATTAGTCTGGCCATGGAAATGGTGTACGATAAAGACAATGAATATCCCTTAATAATACCAGGCGGGGATGGCAGAATATCAGTAGATACAGAAGATCCAACGCCTGATTATCTAAGTCCTTTACCCGATGATCCGGGAGGGGGAACTGGTGACTGCAATGATGCTAAAGATGAAAATTATTGTTGTTTAAGTAATCTTGGCATTCAAAGCAAGTATTGTATTTGGGCTGAACTAGAAGTAGGAGGAGCTTTTGCTGCTAGTGAAAAAGGAACCAAGCATTTAGATAGCGTACCTTCAAGTCCTCTTTCAGAAACAGTATCTTGCTGGTAATTGGCCGGATTTTTTTATCGGATTTTTAAGGAAAAAGAAGAATAATTAACCGAATAATATGTGGAAATATCTTAACAAAGGAATATCTGCTCCAATAGCAATAATTGTCATATTAACCTTAGCGATTATAGTAGGAGGAATTACCTGGTTGCAGCATAGAGAGATAGAAAAAGAAAGAATTAATTTGATCGAGATAGAGCTTCTAGAAAAGGAAGACGTAGAAGAAGTGATAACAAAAAAAATAATTGAATACATTGAAGACAGAAAGGGAATAAGAGTTTTAGAAGAAAACGGTGAAATAATTTTTGAATATTGGATTCATGATTTTAGGGAATGGGCAAAAGAAAATTGGGATAATATCTTTAAAGAGCCTCCTGCGTTTGGAGGATTGAGAAAAGTAGAACTGGAACACTTTTATAGTTTTAACAATACAGCTTCTCTTTCTCCCGAATATGATTATTTGGCTTTCTCAGTACATGATTATTCGGTATCAATAAATATTTCTTTTATTGGAATTGTTAATCTTAAAAATGAAGAAGTAAACTTAGTAAAAGAAAAAAATATAGGGGCAATCCAAAATTTATTTTGGTCTTCTGAAGGAAATCATGTTGCTTATATTCTTGACACTGCCAGAGCTCAAGGCGATTATTTGTCAGTTGATAACGTAAAAACAATGACAAAGGAATTTACTCTTTCAGAAAAAGAATTAGAAAAACAACTAATTTTAGAACAATCTTTTTTTATGCCTTATTTTAAAGATTTAGAGTGGAAGGAAGATAGAGTTTACTTTAAAACAAGAGATTTAGAAAACGAAGGAAACATAGAATGGTCTATAATGAAAGATGGTACTGGTCTTGAAATTGAATAAGCACTAAGTGAATAAATTAGCATTTTTTAATTTTAAAATTTAAACGTTATGCAATCAGTAAAATCACCTTATTATGGTGGTTTTTAGTTTGTGGACAATATTCTCTTGACAAGGATATAGTTATGGGTGTATACTCATAATAAGGAATAATTATAAAAGGTCGTTTCCTTTTAATAAAATTAATAATTATTTAAAATTATGCCAAGATTTAATGGAACTGGTCCTTTAGGTTCAGGCCCTGGCACTGGCTGGGGAATGGGTCCTTGCGGAGGCGGATTAGGGTGGAGAAAAGGATTCGGAAGAGGATTTGGTAGGTTTTGGAGATTTGGTTCTCAAGTAAGCGAAAAGGAAGAAAAAGAAACGTTAGAAGAAGAAGCGGAAGTCTTAGAAGATGAATTGAAAATAATCAAGGAACGTTTGTCTGAACTAAAGGCCAAAAAATAAAAGAAGGTCGAGATCCCAGTCCTTTCTTTTCAGAGAGGGCTGGGGAAACCTTCTTTGATTATAAGATATCATTAAATTTTATTAATTTCAATTATTATGGTTAGACCAAGGCTTTGTCGAAAAATTAATTTTGATCCCAATATAACCTATTTTAAACCTCAAGGAGTTCCGATGAGGAATTTGGAAGTTATTGAGTTGACTACAGAAGAAGCGGAAGCCTTAAGATTAAAAAATATTAAGGGTTTAAAACAGGAAGAGGCGGCTAGAAAAATGAGTACTTCGCAGAGTACTTTTCAGAGAATTTTATCCTCGGCTTATAAAAAAATTACAAAAGCATTAATAGAGGGAAAGGCTATAAAAATTATAAAGTAAACCAATTTAAGGTGAGAAGCAATAGAATGGGCAATAAGCTAAAGAAGGAAATAAGCATATTTTTCCTTAATGAAGATTTAAGATTAATAATTTTTATAAGGTTTTAGCAAAGATTTAGTTGAAAGAATAAAGAAAGGGCTTTTTGATGCCTTTTTTCGTTTATGTGTGTAATTTATCTCTTTAATTTATTTAAAACTATGTTAAAATTAAATATATAAATTAGGTTTTATGAGTGATAAGTTTTTAGTTAGAAAAACAAAAATAAGAGTGATCGGTATTGGTGGTGGAGGAGGATCTATTGTTTCTGAGCTTGCTAAAAAAATAAAAAGAGCAAGTTTTTTTGCTGCTAATACTGATAGCCAAGCCTTAAAGAAAATGCCAAAAAGAATTCATCAATTTCAAATTGGCAAAGAGTTAACAAGGGGATTGGGAACGGGCATGGATCCTGAACTTGGCAGAACTGTAGCAGAAAATGACAAAAAAAGAATTGAAAGAATTCTTGAAAGACCTGATTTCTGTATATTTGTAGCTTGCCTTGGGGGAGGGACGGGTTCTGGAGCAACACCGGTTTTTGCTAAAATTTCAGAAAATTTAAATAGCAGTATTAACTTGGGAATTTTTACTTTTCCTTTTGATTTTGAAGGAGATAAAAGAAAAATGATTGCTAAAAAAGCGCTTAAAGAATTAGAACCTCATTTAAATGGCATTTTGCTTATTCGTAACCAGAGAATATTCAGAATTATTGATAAAAAGACTCCTTTGGCTAGCGCCTTTGAAGAGGTCAACAAAGTCTTAGCAAGAGACTTAGAAAATCTTATAGATTTAATTTATAAGCCAGGGTTAATTAATATTGATTTCGCTGACTTCAAATCTATTTTGTCTGGAAGAAAAAAGAGGATTTACTTTAGTACCGCAAAAGCAGAGGGACCCAATCGGGCAGAGCAAGTCTCTAGAAAAATTCTTTCTTCTTCTTTAGTTGATTTTAATATTGAAAAATCAGACAGGTTTTTATTTAATATTTCTACTTCTTCTAATTTAAAAATGAGAGAAGTAGAGGAAATTTGTAATACTTTTTCTTCTTTGAATAAAAAAGCAAAGATTGTTTTTGGAATAGAAGAAGATTCCTCATTAAGTAAATCAGAGATTAAGGTTACCTTACTAATAGCTGGTAAAAAGAGAGAAGCAGTTAAAAAAAATGTTGAGAAGGTTGAGGTTAAGGAAAAACTTGAGAAAAAACCATTTTTAGAAAAGAAGGAAAAAGATGAAAAAGATGAAAAAAATTCTTCTCTTGGATCCGAGAAGAAAAAAAAGAAAAAAGGAAAGAAAAGAAAAATTAAGAAAAAAGGAGAGAAAGATAAGAAAGAACAAAAAGAGAAAATAAAGGAAACAGAACCAGAAGAAAAGAAAGAAGAAAAACTGGAAATAAGAACCGAAAAAAGCAGCAGGAAAAAAAAAGAAAAAAGAAGACTTAATGCTTTAGAAATTAAAAAAGCTAGTCAGGAAAAAGAAATGAAAAGATTAGCCAAAGAAGAAAGATGGGAAGTTCCTGCTTTTTTACGTCGAAGTCCATGGAAAGAAAAAATTAAAAAATTTAATAAAGAACAAAATAAATAAATATGGTTAAAAAAGCAGTAATTCCTATTGCTGGGATGGGAACAAGATTTCTGCCCTTGTCAAAAGTGGTTCCCAAAGAACTTTTTCCTTTAGCCGGCAAGCCAGCAATTCATTATATTATAGAAGAAGCTAGAAATTCTGGAGTAAAAGATATAACCTTTGTGACAAGGCCTAACAAGAAAGAGATACTGGATTATTTTGAAGAAAGTACCAAGCTGAATAAAATACTAAAATTAAAAAAGCGTAAATATTTGTTAAAAGACTTAGAAGAAGTCAGGGATCTAATTAAAGGAATTTCTTTTTCTACTGTTTCTCAAAAAGACCCATTAGGAGATGGTCATGCTATTTTACAGGCCAGAAAAAATATAAAGAAAAAACCTTTCGGAGTATTCTTTGCCGATGATATTATTGATTCTAAAACGCCTTGTTTAGAACAGTTAGATAAAGTTTTTGAAACTGCTCAAGCTCCAGTTCTTGCATTAAAAGAAGTTGGTGAAGAGAGAACTCCAAACTATGGAATTGTGGAAGTTGAAAAGATATCAAACCGTCTTTATAAAATAAAAGGAATTATAGAAAAACCTGAACTGGGCAAGGCTCCTTCTAATTTAGCTGTTGTTGGTAGATATATTTTAACTCCAGAAGTTTTCGATTGCCTAGAAGAAGAATCGGTTAATTCTAAAGGAGAAGTGATTTTAGCCAATGCCTTGAAAAGGTTTTTAGATAGTGGCAAGATGATTTATGGTTATGAAATTAAAGGGAAATGGTTAGAATGCGGTACGAAATCTTCTTGGCTCGAATCTAATCTCTATCTTTGCCTGAAAGATCCAAAATTTAAAATGAAAGCAAAGGAGATTATGAAAGAAGTTTAGTGATTAATATGAAAAAAGTAACCAAAGAAATTGTTAAAATTATTTATAAAAAAAGGCCTGCTAATGCCCAAAAGTATGACTATGGGTTTGTTCTAGTTATTGGAGGTTCTGAATTATATTCAGGTTCTCCTGCCTTGTCAGCGCTAGCCGCTTATAGATCGGGAGCTGACTTGGTCCATATTGTCGCCCCAAAAAGAGCAGCTGATATTATTGCTTCTTTTAGCCCCGATTTAATTTGTTATCCTTTACCAGGATCTCATTTGAGAAAAGATCATTTGCCTGATTTGATTTCAATAACAGAAAGTGCAAAAATTGTTTCTCGTGGGAATATGTCAATCGTTATTGGAGGGGGATTAGGAAGAAGTCAAGAATCTCAAGAAACAGTCAGGAATTACCTTTCTAATGTTTCGGTTCCGGTTGTCGTTGATGCCGATGCTATTCATGCGATAGCTGACGACATTGATATTATTGCCAGAAAACCCTTCTTGATTACCCCTCATGGTTACGAATTTTACCTTTTAACTAAAAAGAAAATAGATAATCTGTCCCAAAAAGAGAAAATAGAAATAGTAAAACAAGAAGCGGCCAGACTAAAAACCAATATTTTGTTTAAAGGTAATATTGATATTATTTCTGACGGTAAAGAAGTAATTTTAAATGAAACAGGTAGTCCGTATTTGTCTGTTGGCGGGACAGGTGATGTTTTAGCTGGGATTGTTGGATCTGTGCTTGCTCAAGGACACAATCCTCTTTTGGCAGCACAAGTTGCAGCTTATATAAATGGAAAAGCAGGAGAGATTGCTTCGAAAGAAGTAAGAGAAGGGTTAATGGCCACTGACCTGATTGAAATTATTCCTAAAATTTTACATTAATTAAAAAAATATTTATGTTTGATTTAATAATTATTGGAGGTGGTCCCGCTGGCGTAAGTGCAGGAATATATGCTGGTAGAAAAAAACTTAATACTTTAATTATTTCTAAAGATTTTTCTGGGCAGGTAGGGAAAGCTTTTACTCTCGAGAATTATCCTGGTATTTACAAAATAAAAGGGATGGATCTTTCAGATAAATTCAAAAAGCACTTAGAGAAGTTTATGGTAAATATGAATGCAGGGGAAGAAGTAGTTAAGATTAATAAAAAAAAGGATTGCTTCGAAGTTAAAACGACTGAAGGAGATAGGTATTTTGGTAAATCAATTATTATTGCTTCTGGCGCTAACCCGAGACATTTAAAAATTCCGGGAGAAAAAGAGTTATTAGGCAAAGGAGTTTCTTATTGTACTATTTGTGACGCTCCTTTATTTAGAGAAAAGATAGTAGCGGTTATAGGAGGAGGGAATAGCGGAGTAGAAGCAGCTCTTGACTTAACGAAATATGCTAAAAAAATATATATTATTGATTTTGCATCTGAGTTAAAAGCTGACGAAGCCATTGTTGAGCAAGCCCAAAAAGATAGTAAAATAGAGATAATTTGCTCGGCAATAATAAAAGGAATTAAAGGAGACAAAAAAGTAGAGGCTGTTTTTTATCAGAAAAAGGGCTCAAAAAAAGAAGAAGAGCTTCCAGTCGAAGGTGTTTTTGTTCAAATTGGCTATGTTCCCACTGGAAATTTCGCCAAGGGCCTGGTTGAATTTAACGAGAAAGGAGAAATTAAGATTGATTATAAAACTAACCAAACCAAAACTAAAGGAGTATTTGCAGCAGGTGACGTAAGTACCGTTCTTTTTAAGCAAGTAATAATTGCAGCAGGAGAAGGAGCGAAGGCTGCTCTTTCTGCCTATAATTATCTTGGAAAAAAATAACAATTATTTTTAGTTTTTTATTTTAATATGATTTCAATAATAATTCCAACATTGAACGAAGAAAAACATCTTCCTTTTCTTTTAGAATCATTAAAAGAGCAGACCTTTAATGATTTTGAAGTTATTGTCTCTGATGCTGGTTCGGAAGATAAAACTAGAAAGATCGCTAAAGATTGGAAGTGTAAAGTAGCGGAAGGAGGATTGCCGGCAAAAGGAAGGAATAATGGAGCAGAGATAGCCCAAGGAGAAATCCTATTTTTTCTTGACGCAGACGTTGTTTTGCCAAAAGATTTTTTGGAAGAAGCGGTAAAAGAATTTAAAAAAAGAAAGCTTGTAATAGCGGGTTGCTATGTTCAACCTTTAAGCGATAAAGACATTGATAGTTTACTGTATGGCACAGCAAATCTTTATTTTAAATTTACCCAATTTTTATTTCCTCAAGCTGCCGGGCATTGCATTATTGCTAAAAAAGAAATTCATAAAAAAATAGGAGGATTTAATGAGAAAATAAAAGTAGCCGAAGACTTGGATTATGTTAAAAGAGCAGCGAAAGAAGGTAAATTTAGATATTTAGAAAATGTTAAGATACCTGTCTTAATGAGAAGGTTGGACAGAGAGGGTAGGATGAATATGGCAGTAAAATATGCTTTTATAGGCCTCTATTTTTCTTTGTTCGGAGGGATAAAATCAGACATCTTTAATTATCGCTTTGCTCATTATAATGAAAAAAAAGAAAGTTTTAGAGAGAAGTTAGAATCATTAAATCTTCAGATCAAATTAACTTCAATAATTAAATCAATTGAAGCAAGGGAAATTATAGATTCCAGAGGAAACCCTGCCGTAGAAGTAGAGTTGTGGATCAACGGTTCTTCCTTTAGAGCTTCTGTTCCTTCAGGAGCTTCAACTGGGAATTTTGAAGCAAAAGAATTAAGAGATAATGATTTGAAAAGGTACGAAGGAAAAGGTGTTTTGAAGGCAATAAAGAATATAGAAAAAATTATTTCTCCAAAACTAAAAGGAAAATATGTTTTAAATCAAAAGAAACTAGATTCTTTATTGATCGATTTAGACGGAACAAAAGATAAGAGCAAATTAGGAGCTAATGCTCTTCTTGCTGTTTCAATGGCTATCTGCAGGGCCGGGGCCGATGCTAAACATATTCCTCTTTATCATTATATTGCCGATATTTATCATAATAAAACTTTAACTTCTTATAATAAAAAGCTTTTTCTTCCTATTCCTTGTTTTAATGTTATTAATGGGGGAGCACATGCAGGGAATAATCTCGATATTCAAGAATTTATGTTGGTTCCTCAAGCAAAGACTTTTTCGAGCAATTTGAGAAAAGGAGTCGAAGTGTATCATTCCTTAAAAGAAATTCTTAAAAAAGAATTTGGCAAGCAAGCTGTTAATTTGGGAGATGAGGGTGGCTTTGCTCCTCCTATCGAAAAAGCAGAGGAAAGTTTAGAATTGATAATGAGAGCTATTAATAAGGCGGGTTATTCTGGCAAAATAAAAATCGGTTTAGATGTTGCTGCTACTGAACTTCTAAGTAAAAATAAATATTGTTTAGAAGGAAAGGAATTTAGCTCTGGTGAATTAGTTGATTTTTATGAGAAGCTTATTAAAAAGTTTCCGATTATTTTTATTGAAGATCCTTTTGGAGAGAAAGATTTCAAAGGGTTTTCTGAATTGAATAAAAAAATAGGGGGAAAAGTAATAATATTAGGAGATGATTTGCTTACTACGAACACGGAAAGAATTAAAAAGGCTCAAGTAAAAAAAGCGTGCAATGGTACCATTATTAAGCCAAATCAGATAGGAACAGTGACAGAAGCAATTCAAGCTATAAAATTAGCCAAGTCTTATAATTGGAAAGTTTTAGTATCTCACCGTTCTGGAGATACTGAAGATTCGTTTATATCTGACTTAGCAGTGGGGGCTGGCGCTGACTTTATTAAATCTGGTGCGCCAGCGAGGGCAGAAAGAACAGCAAAGTACAATCAATTATTAAGAATCGAAGAAAGAATTAAATAAATTATTATATGAACTCGTTAGAAGTTAAAAAAATATTAAAAGAAAATGCGGAGAAGATTATTCCAATAATTGAGGAAATATTAGTTTCTTATGTTGACGATAGGAATAAAAAAGTTATTAAGTATCCTATTTTGACTGGAGGAAAAATCGTGAGACCAAGCCTGGCGATAACTTCTTGTAAAATGTTCGGCGGCAAGGAAGAGGACGTGCTTTATGCTGCAGCCAGTCTTGAGATTCTTCATAATTATAGCTTGATTATCGACGATATGATTGACCATAGTTTTTTAAGAAGGAAAAAACCAACTTGCTGGGCTAAGTTTGGAAGATCAATGGCTGAATGCGTGGGAGTTGATTATTCAGCTTCTATCTTTCAAGGCGCTATTAAATCTAAGAAATCGGTAGAAGTAGTAGATATTTTAACGAGAACTATGAAGATTTTAATTAACGGTGAAATACTTGATGTGTTATTTGAACAATCAGGAAGAGAAAATGAACCTTTTGTAGAAGAGAATAGGTTTGAAAGAATAGAGGATGAAGATTATTTTGAAATGGCTAACAAAAAAACATCAGCCCTAATCCAGGCTAGTTGCGAGGTTGGGGCTCTGATTGGAGGAGCAAAAGAAAAACAAATTGAATTTTTAAGAAAATATGGTTTCGGATTTGGCTTGGCTTATCAAATCCAAGACGATATTTTGGATATCTTTGGGAATGAAAATATTTTTGGGAAAAAGAAAGGCCAAGACATTAAAGAAGGAAAACTTGGCAACATTGTTATCCTGTATGCTTTTAGAGAGCTTTCTTCTTCTGACAAGAAAAAATTTTTGAAGATAATAAGAAAAGAGAACGCAGAAGAAAAAGAGATCGAAGAAGCAATAAAGTTAATTGAAAAAACTAGTAGCCGGGAAAAAACTTCGAAATTGGCAAATGATTTTATAGAAGAGGCCAAAGAAAATCTTAATTATTTACCTAAAAATAAGTGGAATGAAATTTTAAGAATAATTTCAGATTTTGTAATCAAAAGAGAAAAGTAGCGTTTATTTTTTTACCGTAATTCTAAAAAGGGGATAATTCCTCTTTTTTAATTTGACAGACAGTCGGCATATGTAATAAAACTAATATAGTTCTATAAAAAATAAAGAGGTGATAGAAATGAAAGAATTAGAAAAAACAGAATCTGTTTGTCCAGAATGTTTTAAAGAAGGAAAAGTTAAAGTAATTCCAGCGACTATCATAGAAAGAAATAATCAAGTTTGGATAAGAAAGGAGTGTATAAGGCATGGCCCTTTTGAAGATCTTTTTTTCGGAGACGTAGGTCTATATAAAAGATGGATGAAGTATAAAGTAACTGGGGAGCGTGCTCCAGAAATAAAAACACATCTTTTTGATGATTATTATCTCTATGATATGCATAGATCTCAAACTGTCCTTACGAACTTGATGGCTACTAATAGGTGTAATCTCCGTTGCAGCTACTGTTTTATGAATGCTGGGGCATCTGGTTATGTTTATGAGCCTAGCTTAGCTCAAATAAGAGAGTTATTAAAACAGGCCAGAAATCAAAAACCTATAGGATCCAAAGCACTTCAAATTACTGGAGGAGAACCAACAATAAGAGACGACTTGTTTGATATTATTGAAATAGCTAAAGAGCTTGGATTTTCGCACATTCAGTTAAATACAAATGGTATTAAGCTTGCGGAAGACATTGATTATTGTAGAAGAATCAGAGAGTCAGGAATAAACACTATTTACATGAGTTTTGACGGAGTAAGCGAGGGAACCAATCCTTGGTTAAAGCAAAACAAGAAAGCAATTGAAAACTTGAGAGAGGTTAAGCAAATGATGACCCTCGTTCCTGTTTTAGACGGAAGTAATAACATTCAAGAAGCAGGGAAAATTATTAAATTTGCTTTAGAGAACTTAGATATAGTGAGAGCGGTTAATTTTCAGCCAATATCGTTTTGCGGACGAATGACTAGTATCAAAAATGAGGAAAGGAAAAAACGAAGAGTAGATTATGCTAGAATGATGGAAGCTATCGAAAGAGAATTTAGTGGGAAAATTTCGCGAGACGATTTTTATCCTGTGCCTTTCGTTTTTCCTGTTTCTAAAATAATCGAAAAGATTACTGGTCGACCGGAAGTTGAATTTACTGCTCATCCTGGATGTGGTGGCGCAACCTATATTTTCTTAAAAGACGGTGATCCTGTCCCCGTAACAAGATTTATCGACGTTGAGGGGTTAATAAATTTTGTTAATCAGCAAAGCCAGAAAAAGGGAATTTTGAAAAAGGTAAGAATCGGTGCAGCTTTTCTTAAAGAGATCAACAATTATGTCTATCAAGATAAGGCTCCTGATAACTTTGATTTAAAGAGAATCTTGAAAGAAGCTGTTCTTGGTGGAAGCTATGATTCTCTAAGAGATTTTCATTATAACAGTCTTTTCGTTGGTTCTATGTGGTTTCAGGATGTTTGGAATTTAAACATCGAACGTTTGAAGCGTTGCGTGATTCACTATACCACTCTTGAAGGCATGATACCTTTCTGTTCCTATAATGGCCTTGACTGGGGCGAAAAAATAAGAAAAAAACATTCCATTCCTGTAAAAGAATGGGAAAGAAGGACAAACAAGAAGATGAAAGAAGATCTGTGGAAGGGCGGAAAAATCGCCTAACTCTTTTTAAAACATTTGAGGGAATTTTATCACAATTCCCTTTTTTTATTTTATAAATTCTTTTATTAGCTTTTTTGCCTCTTTGTAATTATCGATCCAGTTTATTTCTTTATTTTTTTTGAACCAAGTCATTTGACGCTTATAAAATTGATTTGTATGTATTATTATTTTTTCTTTTACTTCTTTTTTGTTAATTTTTCCTTCAAAATATTCTTTCCATTCTTGATAACCAATAGTTTGGAGTGGGGGAACCCAGCTGTATTTTTTAATTAGATTTTTTGCTTCTTTTTCTAATCCAAGCTTAATCATCTTTTTTACTCTTTTTTCTATTCTTTCTCTAATTTGTTCTTTCGATAATTCTATTCCCAATTGAAGAGTATTGAATTTTTGTTCTCCTCTATTTCTTTGTTTCCAGAAAGGTTTCCCAGTTATTTTAGAAACTTCAATTGCTCTAATTAATCTTCTTTTATTGTCTTTTTGAATGTTTTTTGATCCTTCAGGGTCAAGTTTTTTATATATTTGAAATAATTCTTTTATTTCTTTTTCTTCTAGTTTTTTTCTCAATTCTTTCTGTGGTGGAACTTTCGGAAAATTCATATTATCAACTATTGATTTTATATACAAACCAGTTCCTCCAACCAAAAAAGGCAATTTATTTTTTTCTCTAATTTCTTTTATTTTTTTTATGGCTAATTCTTTGAAAATTGCTACGTTAAAGCTTTCGTTTAATTGTATGATATTTATTAAATGGTGAGGAATTTTCTCCATTTCTTTAGGGGTTGCTTTAGCAGTTCCAATATTCATTTTTCTATATATTTGCCTGGAATCTGCTGAAACTATTTCACCATTAAAATCCTTAGCTAGTTTTATTGACAGTTCTGTTTTACCAGAAGCAGTTGGTCCTAATATTATTATTAATTTTGGCAGCTTCATGTTTTTATTATATCTTAAGTCCTAATTTTATAAAAAAACTGAGAGGATTACTCAGTTTTTAATGTTTAAAGTATCTTCTTCCCGTAAAAACCATTATTAATTTATGCTCATTAGCTGCTTTAATAACTTCTTCGTCTCTTATTGATCCACCGGGCTGAACAATAGCTCTAATTTTTGCTTTCGCAGCTTTGTCTACGGAATCTCTAAAAGGGAAAAATGCGTCACTTGCCATTATAGATCCTCTTATATTCTCTTTGCCCTTTTTCATTGCTATCCAGACAGCGTCTACTCTTGCGGTTTGCCCTCCTCCAATTCCTACTGTTTGAGTTCCTTTTATGAAAACAATAGAATTTGACTTTATATTTTTTACGCATTTAACCGCAAATTTCATTGCTGAAATATCTTCTTCTGTTGGTTTCTTTTCGGTTACCACCTTCCAGTTATTAGTTTCTATTTTTTGTATATCTCTTGTCTGGACAAGAAAACCTCCTGTTACAGGACGATATTCTATCTTTTCCCGATTAATCTTTTCGTCTAATCCCTTAACTTCTAATAATCTTAGCTTATTTTTATCCCTAAATATTTTTAATGATTTTTCTGAAAAACAGGGAGCTATTACAATTTCGAGAAAATACTTTGATAGTTCTTCTGCAACATTTTCTTTTAATTCTCTGTTAAAGATTACAATTCCTCCAAAGGGAGAATAGACGTCTGTGGCATATGCATTTTTCCAGGCCTGAAGAAGGTTTGGACAACTAGCAATTCCGCAACAAGTTGCATGCTTTATTATCATGCAAGTAGGGTCTTCAAAGTCTTTAATTGCTTCAATAGCATAATCTGAATCAAGTATATTATTGAAAGACAATTCTTTTCCTTGAATTTTTTTTGCATTAACTATACAAGGGTCATTTATCTCGCAGTCGTTTCTATAAAAAGCAGCTTTCTGGTGGTTGTTTTCTCCCTTGGCTAAATCTCTAATCTTTTTTAATGTTGGAGAGCTAACGTCTGGGAAGATACTTTCTTTTTTTTCTTTTGAAATGCTTATTAGTTTTTTCATTATTATTACCTCTTTTTTAAAGGTGCCGTATATTTTTTATAATAAAATCTTTATTTTGTAAAGCTCTTATGTGGAAAATTAATTTTTAATTATTTTTCCCTTAAGTCCCCAATGCATAGCATCTGTTATTTCGACATTTATAAAATTTCCGACTGAATTAAATCCTCCTTCAATTTTTACTGTTTTGTAAAACCTATCTTTTCCTATTAAAGAATTATTTTTATTTTGACTTATGAGAATTTTTTCCCTTCTTTTGATATGTTTTTTGTTATTTTTAAGAGCAGTTTCTTTTAAAATTTCAGTAAGAATTTTTTTTCTCTCTTTCTTTTCTTTAGATGATATATCATCCTTTATTTTTATTGGTTTTTCTCTGTGAGAGTACTGAGAGATATAGGCCATATCAAATTCAATTTCCTTAAAAAGATTTACTGTATTTTGAAATTGTTTTTCAGTTTCTCCGGGAAATCCAACTATTATATCGGTGGAAATGCAAATATCTGGAATTTCCTTCCTGACTTTTTTAATCATTTCTTTGTATTGTTTGACATTGTAAGGCCTGTTCATTTTTTTTAATATTTCATTGTTTCCCGACTGAACAGGGAGATTAAGATACTCTGTAACTTTCTCACATTCTTTTATTGCTTTAATTAAATCTTCAGAAAAATCTTTAGGATGAGAGCTTGTAAAGCGAATCCAAAAATCTCCTTTTATATTATTTATCATCCTTAAAAGACGAGGGAAATTAACATTTTTTGATTTATAAGAATTAACGTTTTGGCCTAAAAGCCAGATTTCTTTTATTTCTTTTTTAATTAAGCTTTCTACTTCTTTTAAAATATCTTTATAATTTCTATTAACTAGTGGCCCCCTGGTGTAGGGAACTACGCAATAGGTGCAGAAATTATCACAGCCAGTAGATATTGGAACAAGAGCGGAAAAACTATTTGAATAATTAGGTTTTTTTTGAAGATAATCAGCTTTGTTTTTCTGATAAAAATATTCACTTCTTTGGTCTGGTAAATAATGATAACAGTTTTCTTTAAGCAGTTCGTTCCATTCATTCAACAACTTGATAGGAATAATGTAGTCAAAATATTGTTCGAACTTTTTATAGTCACTTTTTAAAATGCATCCTGTTAGCAATGTTTTTAGTTTTGGATTTTCTTTTTTAATTGTTTTTAAGTTATTTACTTTTCCAAAAACTCTATCTACTGCTGACTGCCTTACAGAGCACATAACTACAACAACTAGATCTGCTTTTTTGACCGTTTGCGTTTTAGTATATCCATTTTCTTCAAGAGTAGTAGCTATTCTTTCTGAATCAGAAATATTCATTTGGCATCCAAAAACAATGATATGATATTTCATACGGCTTATATTATCAAAATTTTTGCTATTCTTCAATTTAAAATTATTGAAATCCTTGAAAGGATTTATTATTCTTATTATGATTTTTTAAAATAAAAAAGAGCACTGTAATTCAGCACTCTTTTTAAATGTTGATTCAATCATTTTTAGTAATTACAGTTTGTTGCCCTTGCAATAGAATCGGGGTCTCTACTTCCTTGATAGAGTTCGTTATTAATATGTATTTCGGGAACATAGGTAGTTTTCATTTCCTTTGAACATCTATTCCATTCCTCGCTGCATTCTACATAAATTGATTCTAATTTATCATATCCGCCAAAACTATTTACCAAAGAAGCGCAAGCAGGACAAGTTTTAGATCCATAGAAAATTACATCTTTTTCTTCTAAACATTCAATAAGAGATGTTGATATTCCTTCTTTGCTTTCCTTCGGTCTTTCCTGTATTTTTTCTTCTATTTTTTCTTTGATTCCCTCTTTAATTTCCTCGGCCTTTTCTTGGACTTCTTTCTTTGTTTCTTCTGGACATATTCCTTCATGGGTAATTTTTACTCCTGCAGCTTCAGCAAAACAAGAATTGCTGTAGGTTTTTCCGTCTTGCCCGCAAACAGGATTCCATAGAGTAATACAAGCTCTTTCTTGATTCCTCTTTTGTTCTTGCTCCCCCGTCTCTATGCATTTGTATTCTTCTATACATCCATTTTCATTTCTAACAACAAGTATCCTTCCGTCTTCACAGAAATTATCTTCCAGTTGCTCTATTTCTACGCAATCTTCTAGCTGCCCCATAGAAATTCCGCCGATGATTTTCATTCTTGCTTCTTTTATTCTTTCTCTTACCTGAGAATTGCTTGGCAATTCTGATTTTAAGTCTTCAATCATTTCTAATCTTTTCTCTTTGTCTCCTAGTATATTTTGAAGGTATTCTTGGAATTTTCCCTGATTTTCTTCTGACCAATTTTCTGCTTGCTCTTTTAATCTTCTAAGACTATTCTCTCTCGCGTTTATTATTGCTTCTTTTGCTTCTTCGGGAACTAATTCTTCTAATTCTTTAAGAACTTCTATATTTTTGAATTCTTTGAATTCAGAACCTTTTACTTTTTCTAAATTCTCTTCTATTCTTTTTTGAATCCTTTCTTTTTCTTCAAGCCGATTCATCACTTCGCCAAATTTTCTTAAATGCTCTTCTCTTGTTTCTCTTATTCTGTTCATGACTTCTTCGGGAACCTCTTCTTCTATTTTCTGAAGAATTCTATTGTGAAGAAATTGGTGTTGAATAAATTTATCAAGGAACTTTTCTACGTTTTCGTTCTCTGTGGCTTTTTCCTTTATTTTGCTTGAAATTTCATTGATTCCTTGTATTTCTTCTTTGTATCTATCAATGGCTTTTAGAATATCTTCTTGGTTAGCGTTTGAATTTATTAATTCTTTTAACTCAATCAATCTTTCATTAGCATACCTTGATTTAAGTTCAGCCTTGCTAACAGAGTTGAAACTTAAGAAGAGACGAGCTTTTCTGCCCCATTCCTTTAAGAAATAGAGAGAATTATTTGGAAGAAGTCTTGGTTCTTTAATTCCAAGATCTTCTGAGCTGACTTCTTCGTCTAAATTTATTTCTTCATTTGGTTCTTGTGTTTCAGAGCACATTACTTGAAGAGGATAGCTTTCAGCTACCAAACATTCTGTTCCTTCGGGGCATTGATAGTAGCTACATGGGTTTGGTTTAGCGCATCTATTGCCAAGCATTTGATTCCGATAGAGCGGAAAACTAATGCATTCTTGTCCTTCAGGGCATGGATTTTCTGCATCGCATTCGACTTCAGTAATTGCAGAGTATGGCTCTTGGGCAAAAACAAGAGAAAAAGAATTTAATGCCAGAGAGAGCAATAAAGTAATGGTAAATATATTTTTAATCATATTTTTAAAAATTAATTTTTGCTTTTTAATTTCTTTACGACCTTTTGAATGAATTCTTCTATTTTTATTTCTCCTATGTCTCCTTTTTTTCTTTCCCTGACTCTTACTGACTTTGATTTTTTTTCTTTATCTCCAATTACTAAAATGTATGGTATCTTTTGAATTTCTCCTTCTCTTATTTTTTTAGAAACAGTTTCATTTTCATCTTTCAATTTACAGCGGACTCCTTTGTCAGTAATTTCTTTAAGTATTTTTTTTGCGTAAACTTTATGACTTGAACCAATAGGAATGATATAAACCTGAACAGGGGAGAGCCAAACAGGTAAAGACCCTGCATAATGTTCTAAGAGAACAGCGATAAATCTTTCCATACTTCCCAGGAGAGCTCTATGAATCATATATGGTTCTTGTTTTTTTCCTTTTGTATCAACGTAGAACATTTCAAATCTTTTAGGTAAGTTAAAATCAAATTGGATTGTAGTGCATTGCCATTCTCTTCCGATAGAATCTTTTATTTTAAAATCAATTTTTGGTCCATAAAAAACTCCACCGCCAGGATCAGGTTCATATTTTAATTCAAGTTTGTTTAAAACATATTTAAGTGTTTCTGTCGCTTTTGTCCATTTTTCTTTAGTTCCTGCGTATTTTTTAGGCATGGTTGACAGATAAATGTTATATTCTTCAAAACCAAAAGCTTTTAGCATTTTAAGTGTGTACTTAACAAGATCAGTTATTTCTTTTAAAAGTTGTTCTGGCTCGCAGATTATATGAGCATCGTCCTGAGTAAATCCTCGCACTCTTGTTAAACCATGAAGAGTGCCTGATTTTTCGTAACGATAAACTGTTCCAAATTCGGCATATTTTATAGGTAGGTCTCTATAGCTTCTTATTTTTGATTTAAAAGCCTTTGCGTGAAAAGGACAATTCATTGGCTTGATTAAGTATTTTTCATTTTCAATTTCGATAGGAGCATAAAGACTTTCTTTGTAGAGATCCCAATGGCCAGAGGTTTTCCATAAATTTAAATTTCCGATGTGGGGAGTAGAAAGCCATTGATAACCTTGTTCGTTTAGTTCGTTGTATAAATGGTCTTTTATGGTTTTTCTTAGCATTGTCCCTTTGGGAAGCCAAATAGGCAAACCTGCTCCTACCTCTTCGTCAAAAAGAAACAGTTCTAATTTTTGTCCTAAAAGACGATGGTCTCTTTTTTCTGCTTCTTCTTGAAGTTTAATATAATCTTTTAATTCTTTTTTATTTCTAAAAGCTATTCCGTAAATCCTGGTAAGCATCTGTTTTTTTTCATCGCCCTTCCAGTAAGCTCCGGCTATTCTGGTAAGCTTAAAAGAGTCAACGGGAATTTCTTTAGTTGATTTTATGTGTGGTCCTCTGCACAAATCAATAAAATTCTTGCTTTCATAAATGCTTATTTCTTTCTCCGGAATTTCTTTTATTAAGTCTAGTTTAAACGGTTGGTCTTTAAATATTCTCCCGGCTTCATTTCTTGAGATTTTCTTTTTATTAAAAACAAAATCTTCTTTTATTAATTCCTTCATTTTTTTTTCTATCTTTGGCAAGTCTTCTAACGTTATCTTTTCAGGAAACTTGAAATCGTAATAAAAACCATTTTCAATAGCTGGGCCGATACCAAACTTAGTTTTGGGATATAATTCTTGGATTGCTGCAGCTAAAACGTGAGAGAGAGAATGTCTTACGGTTTCTATTTTGCTCATAAGCTTGAATTTTTTCTAAAAATTATTTATTATTTAATTTAATAGAGGTGAAAGAATTGAACAAGAAAAATCAAAAGAGAAAGAGGCTGGATAAACGTTCTAATTTTATAGACCACAAAGTTTCTAAAAAAGAAATTTATTCAAAATCTAACTCAGACAGGGGAACAGGGTTGTCTTAAATAGTTCTTTTTTAATTTTATATAATATACATTCCGAGAGCAACTTTTATTTTTAATTGCTCTTTTTTGTTTATTCTAACTTTCTTTTATTTCTTCTACTTTATCGCAAATTATTTTTGCGCTATCGTTTCTATTGTCAACTTTTCCAGTAACCATTACTATTTTGTTTTCCTGAAGAACAGCAGAGTTTTTTTCAATAATTCTTGGAAAAACTACAACCTCTATTTTATCTTCAAGGTCTTCGACTCTCATAAATAGCATCGGCTTCCCGTTTTTAGTAATTATTTTTTTAATTTTAGAAATTACTCCTCCGATTCTTATTCTTTGTCCCCAAATTGTGCCACTTACTTTTTTGATAGGGCAAGTTTTATCTTCAAAAATTTTTTTGAATCTAGAAAGAGGATGAGAACTAATATATAAACCCAGTAATTCTTTTTCCCAAGTTAGTTTATCTTTTTCTGGCACCGGATCAGTATCTTCTAATTTTAAAACTAGGTTAGAATGAAAAGAGTCTCCAAAAAGATTTCCTTGATTATTGGTTTTATTTCTTTGAATTTCTCGATTTGTAATTAACAATCTTTCTAGATTATAAAGCAGCTTTTGTCTTTCTTCAAAAGTATCGAAGACCCCTGCCTTTATCATGCTTTCCATAGATCTTTTATTGAGAATCCCATGTTCTATTCTGGAGATAAAGTCAGATATTGATTTAAAATGTCCTCTTTTTTTTCGTTCATTAATAATTGTTTCTACTACATTGCTGCCTACATTCTTAATGGCCAAAAGGCCAAATCTAATTTTATCTTTCTTTGGAATTACCGAGAAGTTTCTAAAACTTTCATTAATATCTGGACTTAAAACTTCAATTCCCATTTTCTTGCATTCAGAAATTAAATCAGCAATTCTTTCAATATCGTTTCTTTCAGAAGTTAAAAGAGAAGACATAAATTCTACTGGATAATAAGCTTTAAGGTAAGCAGTCTGATAGGCGATCATTGCGTAAGCGGTAGCATGGCTTTTATTAAAACTATATCTTGCAGCCGGTTCAATCCAACTCCAAATTTTTTGAGCTACATCTTCTTTTATATCGTTCTTTTTCATTCCCGAGATTAGTTTTTCTTTTTGATCAATTAATAATTTCTTTATCTTTTTTCCAACCGCTTTTCTTAAAATATCTGCTTCACTTAAAGAGAATCCGGCTAGCTGTTGAGCAATTTGCATTATTTGTTCTTGGTAAACAGGCAGTCCATAAGTAGAAGATAAGATAGGTTTCAGTTTGGGATGAAGATATTTTACTTCTTTTATTCCGTGTTTTCTTTGAATGTACTCGGGGATAATTGCCATTGGTCCCGGTCTATAAAGAGCGACCATAGCAATAATATCTTCGAATCTAGTTGGTTTTAATTGCTTAAGATATCTTTTCATTCCTTCTGATTCTAACTGAAATACTCCTGTGGTCCCTCCTTTTCTTAAAAGTTGAAATACTTTATTATCGTCGGGTGGAAGATTTTCAATATCAATATTTTTTTCTTGAACCTTATATACTCGAGCTAGAGTGTCTTCAATGATGGTAAGATTTTTAAGTCCGAGCAAGTCCATTTTTAAAAGACCAAGATCTTCAATTGAATGCATTTCATATTGAGTAACTATTGCTTCTTCATCTTGGGTAGGGTGTTGAAGAGGAACTGTTTCTTGAAGAGGGTCTTTTGAAATTACAATTCCGCAAGCATGAGTTGAAGCGTGTCGAGCACATCCTTCTAATTTCTTAGCAAAATCAATTAATTTTTTTGCTTCCTCGTCTGTTTCATAAAGCTGTCTAAATTCTTGAATTTCATCCAAGGTTTTATCTAGGGTGTATCCAAAAGGAATTATTTTTGCTATTTTATCGCAAAAGCTGTAAGGGATATTCATAGCTCGGCCAACGTCTCTGATAACAGCTCTCGCACTCATAGTTCCAAATGTTATAATTTGAGCTACTTTATCTCGACCATATTTTTGAGCTACATAGCTTATAACTTCATCTCTTCTTCTATCGGTAAAATCTAGATCAATATCAGGCATAGAAATTCTCTCCTTATTTAAAAATCTTTCAAAAAGAAGGTCATATTTAAGAGAGTCTACGTTCGTGATGCCGAGGAGATATGATACTAAGGAACCTGCAACCGAACCTCTTCCTGGTCCTACTATTATTCTGTTTTCTTTTGCCCAGTTTACAAAATCTTGAACAATTAAAAAGTAGGAAGCGAATCCCATTTCTTCTATTACTGACAATTCATAATTCATTCTTTCAACGATTTCTTTTTGAGGTCCTTCTCCATATCTTTTTTTGAGTCCTTCTTGGCAGAGCTTCTTTAGGTAAGAATTTGGTTTTTCTCCTTCAGGAACCTTGAAGTAGGGAAGCTTTGTTTCTCCCAAAGTGAATTCAAAATTGCACCGGTCAGCAATTTTTTGAGTGTTCTCAATTGCCTCGGGACTGTCCTTAAAAAAACCTTCCATTTCTTTGGTGCTCCTCATTGAAAAATCATCTGTTTGCATTGTTATTCTTTCTGGGTCATTAGGGTCCGCGCCAGTGTTAATAAGCATTAGTACGTCTTGGGCCATTGCGTCTTCCGAATTAAGGTAATGCGTGTCGCAGGTAGCAACCAAAGGAATATTTAATTCTTTCGATAACTTGATTAAACCCTCATTTACTTTTTGTTGTTCTTTTATATTTGGATGATGTTGGAGTTCAAGATAAAAATTACCGGGGCCAAAAATCTTCTGGTATTTTAATGCTGTTTTTTTTGCTTCCTCTATTTTGTTTGAAATAATTAATCTGGGAATTTTTCCTTGGATACATGCAGTTAGACAAATTAATCCTTCGCTATATTTTTCTAAAATTTCTTCATCGATTCTTGGCTTATAATAAAAACCATTAAGATGAGCAGCAGTTATTAATTTAACCAAGTTCTTATATCCTTTATCGTTTTTTACTAAAAGAATTAAGTGGTATCTTTTATTATCGATATTCGGTCTTTTTTCTTCCATTTTATTCAATGCCTGATAAAACTCGCATCCGATAATCGGCTTTATTCCTTTTTTCTTTGCTTTTTTAAAGAATTCAACTGCTCCATAAAGATTGCCATGGTCGGTTAAGGCAACAGAATCCATGCCTAGTTTTTCAGCATGGTTTAAAATTTCATCTATCTTGGGAAGTCCGTCTAACAAGCTATAATGTGAATGCAAATGGAGGTGAGTAAATTTCATATTTTAATAAAAGAATTTATCTCATTTTATATCCTTTAATGGCCTTGGTCAAATAAAAAACTCCTTTTCTAAAGAGTTTTTATTTGACTGATCTTTTATTTTTTTAATAATTCGCGCTCATAAACCATCCACTTTATTAATGGTTCCTTGTCTTCTTTCATTTTACTTATAATTTCTTCTGGTAAATCTGGTTTATTTATGATCCCAGCTTTTAATTTTTTCTTTTTATTCTTTGATAAATTGTTATTTTTTTCTATTTCTTCTAATGCGTTACATAATTCTTCTTTTGGACATTGAGATATTCTGTCTCTACAGTTCCTTGTTTGAACTTGCATTTCTTTCCATTTTTTTATTTTTTCAAAGATCAAGCGCTATCACCATGTTAATTTTAATACTTTAAAATATTTAATCAAGAAATAATATGTTAAAATTTAATTAATGAATATATGGGAAGAAGAAAAGAGAATATGGAAAAAAGGTTTTAAAACAGTTGCCTGTTTAGACGAGGCGGGGAGAGGACCTTTGGCAGGCCCGGTTGTCACTTGCGCCGTAATCTGTATCAAAAAAGGAAAAACAGATTCTAGCCTTTTAGATATTTCAAAAAGAATTAAAGATTCAAAGCAATTGAGCTCAAAGCAAAGAGAGTATCTTTATAGAGAAATAATAAAACATCCTCAAATTGAATGGGCCACAAGCAAGGTGTCGGAAGAGGTGATAGATAAGATTAATATTTTAGAAGCGACTAAAAAGGCGATGAAAGGAGCAATTAACAATCTAGAAAGAAAACTAGGGAAGAGAAAAATTGATTTTTTGATTATAGACGGAAATTTTAAGATTAAATCAAACTTACCTCAAAAATCTATTATTAAGGCTGACCAAAAGGTTTTTTCTGTAATGGCCGCCTCTATAATTGCTAAAGTAAAGAGGGATTGGCTCATGAGGCGACTTCATGCAAAGTACCCTCGGTATAGATTTGATGTTCATAAAGGATATCCTACAAAAACACATCGTTCTTCATTAAAAAAATATGGTCCCTGCAAGATTCACAGAAAAACTTTTAGGCCAGTGAAAGAGTCAATAAAAAGCCATTAGATTTATCTAATGGCTGTTATTCTTTAGAAGAGAATCTTGGATCATGATCACCCTTGAAGTAATACCGATGGCATTTTCGGATTAGGACTGGATGTGGAGATTTCTTTATCTCGTCTTTGATTTTTTTTATTTCTTCGTCAGTTAGGTTTCTCGCAAAAACTTTGTCTAAATTGGGCGTGCTTACTGTTGGTTTGCATATTGCTTCCTTGTCATCAGTGAAGATTACAATAAATCTCTGATCTTCTTTGTTGATCCATTCCAAGAAATTATCTGCTCCTTTTACTTCTACAATTCCTCCGATTTTTATCACCTCTTTTTTAAAATAGCTTTAAGTATTATTATCAAAATAAGCGTCCTCTTGTCAAGCAAAAAATTTTCTGTTAGTATTAAACCAGTTTTAAGATTAATTAAGTAGTAAAGATATGGCAGTTCCAAAACAACGTCACACAAAATCTAGAAGAGACAGAAGAAGAATGCACATATATGCTGAGTCTCCCCATTTAATTAAATGTCCAAAATGCGGTAAAGCTGTTTTACCTCATGTTATGTGTTGGCATTGTGGTTATTATAAGGGGAGAGAGATTATAAACGTTTTAGGTTCTTTAGAGAAAAAAGAAAAGAAAAAAAGAAAGAAAGAAATAGAAGCCGAGGAAAAAACAAAAAAAGAGCCGGAGAGCTTAGAAGAACTTTCTAAAAAATAAAATTAGTTTAAAATGGGTAGCAGACATCTTTCTCGTTCAATAGTAATGCAAAGTCTTTATGAGTGGGACTTTTACGGGCAAGAAGAAAATGCATTAAAAGCTATTGTAGAAAGAAACATTGAAGAATTTGGTCCAGGCTTGGACGACACTGATTTTATCTGGAAGCTAACCAAAGAAGTAAAAGATCACCTGCCTGAGCTTAATAAAATTATTGAAAAAGCAGCTCCAGAATGGCCATTAGATAAAATTACAATTGTCGATCGTAATGTCCTAAGGATAGGACTTTTTGAATTAATTTACGGAGATGAAAAAAGTGTTCCACCTAAAGTAGCTATTAACGAAGCTATCGAATTAGCAAAAAGCTTTGGAGGTGAAAGCTCGGGAAAGTTTATAAACGGAGTGCTGGGAACAGTTTTTAAAGAAGTGGAAAAAATGAAGGAGAAGAATTAATTTATGGTAGAATTTTCTAATCTTGAAAAAAAACTTAATATTGATTTTAAAGACAAGGATCTTTTGACTCAAGCGTTCGTGCACAGATCTTACTTAAACGAACATCCAGATTTTAAGGTAGGACACAATGAAAGATTAGAGTTTTTAGGAGATGCAGTAATCGAGTTAATAGTGACCGATTATCTTTTTAAGAAATATCCTGGTGAAGCTGAAGGAATATTAACTAGTTGGCGAGCAGCTTTAGTTAATACAAATCAGTTGGCCAGTAAAGCTGAAGAACTTGGATTGGGAGAATTTCTTTTACTTTCTAAAGGAGAAGAAAATGATGCAGACAAAGCTCGTTATTATATTTTAGCTAACGCTTTTGAAGCCTTAATAGGATCAATTTACCTTGACTTAGGTTTTGAAAAAGCTAAAAAGGTAATAAAAGAAAATTTATTAGAAGAGCTGCCTAGAATTATAGAGTCCGGAGAATTCAAAGATCCCAAATCTTTATTTCAAGAAGAAGCTCAGGACAAAGAAGGGATCACTCCTAGTTATAAAGTTTTAGACGAATGGGGACCCGATCATAATAAGAAATTTATAGTAGGAGTTTTTTTGGGAGAAGATTTAATAGCTAGAAGCGAAGGATCTTCAAAACAGGAGGCGGAAATTAAAGCAGCTAAAAAAGCATTAGAAATTAAGAATTGGTAAAAAATATGTTAGTAATTAGACTTTTACGCACAGGCAAAAAAAATCAACCTTCTTTCCGAGTAGTAGTAACAGAAAAAGGAAACGCTCCTCGGGGAGGTGGATTTATAGAGAAGCTGGGACATATTAATCCTTTAACTAAAGAGAGTTCTTTAAATAAAGAAAGAATTGATTTTTGGTTAAGTAAAGGAGCTCAGTGTTCTGGCAGAGTTCATAATTTATTAATTCAGAAAAGGATTATACAAGGAGATAAAATTTCTGTTCACAGAAAAAAGAAAGGAATAGTTCCTCCGGGCGAGTCTCAACCAGAAGAGAAACCAGAAGAGAAACCAGAAGAGAAACCAGAAGAGAAACCAGAAGAGAAACCTTCTCAACCTTCTCAAGAAGAAGATAAGAAGCAAGAAGAAATAAAAGAAGAAAACAAAGAAGAAGATAAGACAGAAGAAAAATAAATTGTGGGGGCTTGACATCTCTTCTTAATTTTTCTAATATTAAAATGCATGATAATAGTTGTGAATGATTTAAATAAAAAAGGAAGTAGTTAATTTTTTTGGGAATTTTTATTTCTCAAAAAAGCTGCTTCTGA
Organism: uncultured Candidatus Saccharibacteria bacterium; assembly: GCA_964445905.1. Classification (GTDB taxonomy): domain Bacteria; phylum Patescibacteriota; class Minisyncoccia; order Minisyncoccales; family JAGGXC01; genus CAYUNN01. The sequence continues at coordinate 27,710 of CAYUNN010000004.1, forward strand.
AAGCAGTTTTTTGATTGAAGAGAAAGAACATTAAAATTTAATATGTAGTGATTATTAATTTCTAGCCAAGAAATAAAATTTTAAAAGCAAATGGTGGATGCCTAGGGAGACTGCGGCGATGAAGGACGTGGCGTGGCTGCGATAAGCCTCGGTGAGGTGCTAAGCAACCTTTGACCCGGGGATGTCCGAATGGGGTAACCCATCCTGGCTATATAAACCAGGATAGTCCTAATTATGGGACAGCGAACCCACCGAAGTGAAACATCTCAGTAGGTGGAGGAAAAGAAAAAAAATTGTGCTTTGCACAATATTCCCTTAGTAGCGGCGAGCGAAGAGGGAGAAGCCTAAACTTGAGTGCAATATAGCGCTTGAGGGTCGTAAGAAAGTAATGTCGGAGCTATTCCTTATCGATAGGAATAACTCTGAGGGAGAACATTTAGATAAAGTTTGGTTAGTCGAAATACCCTGGAAAGGGATACCATAGACGGTAATAGTCCGGTAGGCGAAAATCACTTTATGCTCCTTGTTACTTCTCTTGAGTACTGTGGAAAAAGTTATTCTGCAGGAAGCAGGCTGGACTACCAGCCAAGGCTAAATACGTCAGTCTCACCAATAGTGAACTAGTACCGTGAGGGAAAGGTGAAAAGTAGGGAGGTGATCCCGGTGAAATAGAACCTGAAACCATTTTGCTTACAAGGAGTCGGAGCCACTTTTAGTGGTGACGGCGTGCCTATTGAAGAATGAGCCAACGAGTGTTTGTTTAGTCTTTGTCTAAGAGGTTTTGCCTCGAAGGCGTAGGGAAACCAAGTGTGAAAGCGCGATATATAAGATTAAGCAAACGACCCGAAGCCAGGTGATCTTACCATGACCAGGGTGAGTCCAGACGAAAGTCTGGAGGAGGCCCGAACCCGTGAGCCGTGCAATACTCTGGGATGAGTTGTGGTAAGGGGTGAAAAGCCAATCGTACCTGGTAATAGCTGGTTCTCCTCGAAATAGCTTTACGGCTAGCGTCGGTTTTGAAATAGTTGGAGGTAGAGCACTGGATGGAATATCGTGGCGTTTCGCTAGATATTCCAACCAAACTCCGAATGCCAACTATGAATTTCCGGCAGTCAGACTCTGGGCGCTAAGGTCCTGGGTCAAAAGGGAAACAGCCCTGACCTTAATCTAAGGTCCCTAAATCTGAACTAAGTGCAAAGAAGGAGGTGGAATTTCGGAGATAGCTAGGAGGTTCGCTTAGAAGCAGCTATCCTTTAAAAAGTGCGTAATAGCTTACTAGTTAAGAGACTCCGCACCAAAAATTCACGGGGCTTAAGTTCAGTACCGAAGATAAGGATGTTATCTTTTTGATAACGTGGTAGAGGAGCGTTCTCTTTGCGTTGAAGCTTGACTGTAAGGTCGGGTGGAGCGAAGAGAAGTGAGAATGTTGGCATGAGTAACCGCAATCCCGATGAGATTTCGGGACACCGAAAGTCTAAGGTTTCCTTAGCAATGATAATCAGCTAAGGGTTAGGCGGTCCTTAGGGAAAGCCGAAAGGCGTACTCGATGGACAGACGGTTAATATTCCGTCCCATTCGTTAAATAACCTCAGAAGGACGGAGAGTAGTAGTCTAGGCGTATTATTGGATTTATGTTTGCTCTGTTAGGGTTTCCAAGCAGAGTGAAGATTTCTCTTTTCGGAGAGAAGAATCTAGATGAGCACTCTTCCTAGAAAAGTTTTGAGTATCTATTTAACGGATTCCGTACCGAAAACCGACACAGGTAGACAAGTGTAAGAGCACTAAGGTGAACGAGTGAAAGCTCCTGAAGGAACTCGGCAAAAAAGCAGGTGTAACTTCGGGATAAACCTTGCCTTGGTGATAAACCAAGGCCGCAGCGAAAGACCCCCTGGCGACTGTTTACCAAAAACACAGGTCCCTGCTAACTCGTAAGAGGATGTATAGGGGCTGAAGCCTGACCAGTGCTGGAATGTTAAAAGGCGGTGTCTTTCTAGTTTTCTAGAAAGGCTCAACCTCTAAGCTCCAGTAAACGTCCGCGGTAACTATAAGCACATGGATTGTAGTTGTAAAATTTAGCTATATGCGGGGAAGTCTGGTGTATCCAATGCTACTCGAACTTTCTAACGTCGAAGTTCAGTAAAAACGTATTGGTGCAGACAATCCGCAGGAAAGGCTTCTTTAGGGAAATAAAAAAACAACTTAATTATGAAGAAAGATAAATGGCTAACATCAATTTCTCCACGAATCGGATACTATATTGCAGGTTTTGTTGATGGAGAAGGAAGTTTCAATGTATCTGTAAGAAAAGGAGAAGGATATAGATATGGTTGGCAATTTGGATTTTCATTTAATGTTTCTCAGAAAGACAAAATAATACTTATCTTAATCAGGAAATATTTAGGTTGTGGAAGATTGAAACAAAGAAAAGATGGATTATGGAGTTTCGTGGTGGAAAACCAAAACTCATTAATCGAGAAAGTAATTCCTTTCTTTGAAAGATTTAATTTTCTCTCAAGCAGAATGAAAACAAACTTCTCTCTCTTTAAAAGGATAATGAAAATAGCAGAGAAAAAAGAACATATTGATAAAGAGGGAATAAAGAAAGTTTTAGAGTTAAGAGAAAAACTTAACGAGGGAAAAGGGAGAAAAAGAAAGTATAATTTAAAAGACGTCAATCTTTCCTAAAGAAGAATCCTCAGAGACTATACGCTAAACTTCGAATAATTTCGAAGATGAGATAGTCCGATCTTATGAGCGATCATAAGAATCAACTAGTAAAAGGTTGAGATAACATAAATGAACCGTGTTAAAGTAGAAAATACGCACTGCTTTAGTAAAATCTGGCTATATGCTGGAAAGTCTGGAGTATTCGGCGCTACTCTGGTGTAATTAAATAAGGCAATATTATGTCTTATTGATATGCCAAGTAAAAAAGTATCCGATGCAGATAATCAGCAGGAAAGACTTAGGTTTGTAGGGTGGAAAATTCCGATAAACCTAAGAATCCTCAGAGGCCATACGCCAGACCTACTAAAATATTTTAGTAGGAAGATATGGTCCGAACTCTATGGCGACATAGAGAATTCCACAGAATGTGGATGGTAACATAATTGAGCGTAATCCCTTGCCAGGTAAGTTCTGGCCCGCATGAAAGGCTTAACGACTGGGGGACTGTCTCCAGGAGCAGCTCGGTGAAAATGCAATACCGGTAAAGATGCCGGTTACCTGCGGCTAGACGGAAAGACCCCGGGAGCTTTACTATAGTTAGATATTGAATTTTGGTTTTAGATGCGTAGTGTAGGCGGGAGACTTTGAAAGGCTGATTTCGGTCGGCCTGGAGTCGCCAATGAAACACCGCCCTTTTAAAGTCTTTGTTCTAATCCTGGTTTACCAGGCGACAGTGTCTAATGGGTAGTTTAAGTGGGGCACTTGCCTCCTCAAAAGTAACGGAGGCGCTTAAAGGTCGGCTAGCTCCGGATGGAAATCGGAGTGATAGGACAAAGCCACAAGCCGGCTTTACTGCAAGAGAGATAACTCGCGCAGTTGCGAAAGCAGAACTTAGTGAACCGACTCTGGTTAGTAGAACCGGAGGAGATCAACAGCTAAAAGCTACCCCGGGGAAAACAGGCTAGTAGGGCCCGCGAGTCCGTATCTACGGCCCTGTTCGGCACCTCAATATCGGGGTGTCATCCTAAGTAATTAGGAAAAGTCTTATTAATTTTATTTGATAAGAAATACTGGCTCATAACGGTGAAATCCATATTTCCTAGCCTTATATCTTTTTGATATAATTAAAAATATGGACAATACCGTGGGAAGTTTAACTTAATAATTTTTAAAATATAATTAAGTTGAACCCCGTAGAGACTGATCCTGAGATTAATTTTTCCGTGAGGAAAGATTAACGTAAGGTGATATTTTGCAAAAAGCAGAATAATACGCCAGCTCCTGTTCTCTTCTTAGAAGAAAGCAGGATGAAGGTATAGTCCGATCCTTCTGGTAACAGAAGAAAAGATAGACAGCGATGTCGGCTCAACGCATCCTGGGGGTGAAGCAGCTCCCAAGGGTTTGGCTGTTCGCCAATTAAAGCGTTACGCGAGCTGGGTTCAGACCGTCGTGAGACAGGTCGGTCCCTATCTACCGCAGGCGTTTGGAATCTTGAGGGAATTTGATCTTAGTAAGAAATTTGCTACTTCGCAGAGCAATCTGCGATGACAATCTAGCTAATAACGGTGAAACCTTCATTATTTATTCGGTAAGCAGTGATTATGAAATTTTGACGGTCCGAAATTTCATGGTACAATTTACTTGAGGACCGAATAAATATTAAGGCAATACCGTGGGAAGACAAACTAATATATCCAATGTTGACTTAGCTTATATTGCTGGCTTTCTTGATGGAGATGGAAGTATAATAGTTCAGATTAAAAACAGAAAAGATACTTCTCGAGGATGGAGAATAATGTTTACTATTTGTTTCTATCAAGATACTCGGCATGAAAAGTCACTTTTCTGGATAAGAAAGAAGCTTGGAATAGGCTACGTTTCTAGAAGAAAAGATGGAATTACTGAATTAAGAATAAATGGATATCAGAGAACAGAAGATGTTTTGTCTAAAATTTATCCTTATGCAAGGTTTAAAAGAAAACAGATAAGATATATTTTAGAAATACTTGATATTTTGAAAAGAGAGAAGAAGATATTTAGACTAACCAAAAAAGAGAGAGAAAAAATAGCTTCTCTTATTCTTAATGCCAGAAACGAAACTTATCAGTCGGGATTAAAAAGCAGGTTAAAGCTTGAGAAAGACTTGGATAAAATTACAAACATATAGTTCGTCCCCGTAACGACTTTAGCTGTTTATTATTAAACAGCTAGGATGATAGCTATCTTTTAAAAAGTAAACTATCATAATACGCTAGCTTCCTGGTAATTCAGGAAGAAGATATAGTCTAAGCTTATAGAAATATAAGAGTAACTTGACGAGAGGACCGGATTGAACCAACCTCTGGTCTACCAGCTGTTCCGCCAGGAGCATCGCTGGGTAGCTAAGTTGGGTCGGGATAAGAGCTGAAGGCATCTAAACTCGAAGCCCATCCCAAGATTAGGATTCTTAGGCCGGTTGAAGACTACAACCTTGATAGGGCACAGGTGTAAGCTCAGCAATGAGTTAAGCCGAGTGCTACTAATGGCCATATTACATCTTGGCTAGAAATTAATAATCATTACTTTAAAAAGAGGCAGCCAAGGGGATTATACTGGGAGTGTCCCACCTGTTCCCATTCCGAACACAGAAGTGAAATCTCCCGAGGCTGATGATAGTGCCTTTTGGTGCGAAAGTAGGTAGTCCCCTTGATTGCCTCTTTTTTATTTTAATTGATTTTTTATTAAATTTTCTTTATAATGAAAAAGTATTTTCATAATAGGAGGTGATATATTGAAAAAAAATAAGAAAGGTATATTCATTGCTGTAACAGGAATTTTTCTCTTCATTGTGGGAATTATTCTAAATTACTTCGGGGACATTCGCTACATTATTATAAATAGTTTAATTATTGTTATAGCAGGAATACTTTTTTTAGTAGGAATAAATATTTTTAGTAAGTCAGATAAAAGAAAATAAATTGAGAGGGGAATAACCCTCTTTTTTATTTTATCTTTGTTTTGATATATAATAGGATAATGATTCTTTATAACAAAAGGTTTAAATTTTTAGTTATTATTTTATTTATTCTGATTGTTTCTTGTCTTTTTATTTCTCAAGATGGGGTTAAAGATTTTTTCTATTCTAAATCTTTGCCTATCCAAGAAAAGTTTTGGGATAAAGGGTATCGTCTTTCTAATATTTGGAAAGGTTTTTCCAATGCAGAAGATTTAAAATTGGAAAATCAAGCGCTGAGAGATAGAAATCAAGAATTACTCTCAGAGAATAATTTCCTTGAACAATTAAGGGAAGAAAATGAAATACTAAGAAATGCTTTGGACATAGGGCTAGAAGAGAAGTTTAAAATATCTTTAGCAGAGATCGTGAATGTTGATTTTTTAAGGGACTACATTTTGATTAACAAGGGGTCTGAAGAGGGGCTTGCTGAAGGTATGACAGTAATTAACGAACAAAAAGTTCTTTTAGGAAAAATATCAGAAGTTAGCAGCAATTTTTCTAGAGTAATTTTGATTTCAGATCAGGATAGTTTTTTTCCTGTAGAAATAAAAGGAAAAGAAATTACTGCTACTATTAAAGGTAAGGGCGGTTACCTTCTTTCTCTTCAGGAGATTCCTCGAGAAAAAGAAATAGAAGAAAGAGACGTTGTGATTACAACGTCTTTGGGCGGCGATTTTCCAGAAGGTTTATTAGTAGGAGAGGTAAAGAGCATTAAAAGAAGCGATGTAGAGGATTTTCAGAGCGGAGAAATTGTACCTTTCTTTAGTATTGAGACGATTAAAAAAGTGTTTGTCGTTACTAATTTTTAAAAATTATGCGCAAAGTTTTAATCTTTAGTCTATTTTTTTATATTCTAGCTTTAGCGCAAACGAGCTTCTTATTTCATTTCAATTTATTTGGAATAGTGCCTAATCTTATTCTTATTTCAGTTGTTCTTGTTAATTTTTTAGAGAAGAAAGAAAAGAATGCCGGGCTCATAATAGCAATTGCTGGAGGATTCTTTCTTGATATTTTTTCTTTTTTATCTTTAGGAATGTCTATTACTCTCCTTCTCTTGGTTGCTCTTTTTATTAAAAAAATTATAAAGTCTTTAGTAGAAGATAATTTTTTTCACTTTGTTTTTGTTCTTTTATTTTCAATAGTATTCTATAATTTCTTTTCTGTTTTAATTAATTCCTTGATTAATTTCAGTTTACCCAGCTTCTTCATTTTTAATAAATTAATATTTGTTAATTTGTTTTATAACTTAGCGGTAGGATCATTTATTTATCTTTTAATTTTATGTTTCAGAGTAATTTTAGAAAAATAAAAAGAAGAAGTCATGAGATAGAACCTCAAGAAACTTTTCTTGATAAACTTGCCCAGAAAAAAGAGCAAGATTTTGGTTTTTCAGGGAAAAAATTTGAAGTTCCTCTTTCTCAACAAAAATTAAAAATCTTTTATATTATTTTTTTATTAATATCTGTTTTTTTTATAAGCAAGACTATTCAGTATCAAATTATAAAGGGAGAGGAATATTTGGCCATGGCAGAAAGAAACAAGCAGGGCCTTCGTTTTGAACAAGCTTTGCGAGGAGTTATTTACGATAATTCTTTAGAGCAATTGGTTTTTAATAAATCAAGTTATGATTTAATAATTAATGTTAAGGATTTGCCTAGATCGGAGAGAGAAGCCAAGGGCTTAATTGATGATCTGTCTGTTCTTTTATCTCGGGATTTGTCTGAATTGGAAAAAGAAATTAAGGAAACAGAACTCAACGTTATTTTAGTCGAAGATAATTTAGATCATGAAACCCTAGTTCTTTTAGGAACAAAAATAGACAATTTTCCCGGTTTTGAGATTAAAGAAAGCACGATAAGAGATTATAAAGAAGGAGAGTTTTATTCTCATATTGTTGGATTTACAGGAAAGATAGGCGAAGAAATTAAAGAATTAGAAGGTTATTCTGTTATTGATTACGTGGGGAAACAAGGGATAGAAAAATTTTACGAAGAAGTATTACGTGGCAAGCCAGCAAAAATTTTAGTAGAGAGAGATGCGCTAGGTAACAGATTATCGGAGGAAACTATATCCAACTCTGAACAGGGTAATAGTTTGGTTCTTTGGCTTGATGCAGGCCTTCAAAAGAAGCTTACCCAAGCTCTTATGGAGAGCATGGAAAAAGTGGGTTCGGAAAAAGGAGCTGCAGTAGCTATAGATCCTAGAACTGGGGGAATATTAGCCATGGTAAGCTTACCTAGCTTTGATAATAATCTTTTTTCTAAAGGAATATCTTCGGCTGACTTAGCTGAAATTAGTCAGAATCCAAATAACCCTCTTTTTAATAGGATTATTTCGGGTGGTTACCCTGTTGGTTCTACCATTAAGCCGCTAATGGGTTCTGCTATATTAGAAGAGGGTATTTTGTCTGCAAATGAAAATATTTTATGTGAAGGAGAAATATCTATTCCTAATCCTTATTATCCGGACCAACCCTCTATTTACAGGGATGTAAGCGTTCACGGCTGGACTAATTTGCGTAAAGCTATCGCTGAATCTTGCAATGTTTATTTTTATATTACTGGTGGGGGATACAAAGACATAGAGGGGCTTGGAGTAGACAGAATAAAAAAATATTTAGAATTATTCGGTTGGGGCTATTTAACAGGGATAGATCTTCCCGGCGAGCGAAGAGGGAGAGTCCCTGATCCGGAGTGGAAGGAAAATTACTTTGATGATTATCAGAGAAAGATTTGGAGAGTAGGAGATACTTATAATTTGTCTATCGGACAAGGAGATATTTCTATAACTCCTCTTCAGGTAGCTGTCGCTTTTTCTTCAATTGCCAACAGAGGAACTCTTTATCAGCCTCAAGTAGTAAAGCAGTTAGTAGAAGGTTCTTCCAGTGATTTAAGAACAATTAAAGAATTTGAGCCAAAGATTATTAGAGAAGGATTTATTAATCCAGAAAATTTAGAAGCTGTTAGAGAGGGAATGAGAGAAGCAGTAGAATATGGTTCAAGCAATGCTCTCTCTCGTTTGTCAGTCCAAGTAGCTTCTAAGACAGGGACTGCTCAAACCTCAAGAATAGGCATTCATCATAATTGGGTTTCTGTTTTTGCTCCCTATGATGATCCAGAAATAGTTATAACCGTGATCGTTGAAAATGTAGAAGGGTTGCAGTTTTCGGCTATACCAGTGGCAAGAGAAGCTCTTGCCTGGTATTTCGGAGAAGAAGATAGAGAAGAAAAAGAATAGTTTGTTTATTTTTAGCAAAAAAAGTATTAGAATAACATAATATGAAGAATTTCGACCCGTTAATGTTTTTAATGATGATTGTTATACCCGTATTTTGCTTTATAGAAATAGGTTTAATGTGGGGGTTTATTGTTCTTGGTTTTTTAAGTTTAATGTTTTTGATTTGGTTTAATAAAAGAGCTCAATTCTTTAGCTAGTATATATGGAAATATTATTTTTAATTATTTTAATAGCTTTTATTGTATTTTCTAGAATTATCATTCAATTAATTGCCGATAATGCAAAACGAGGATTTCCTTTATTAATTCAGGTCTTTATGTTTGTTCCTGGCGTTTCTTTTGCAGCTGCTGTTTTTCTTGCTTTAACCAAGGGATATGTTGGAATTTTAACAGCTCTTCTTCTCTGGGTTATTATCGGAGGAAGTTATTTCGCCCTAGCTTATGCGAGAATTAATTAATTTTTTATGCTTGAAAATATTTTAATGATAATAATTGGTTTTTTAATAATGTGGACTTGTTCTTTACCCGTGAAAGGATCTTCTATCGTTCCCAAAATTTTATTTGGAGTTTTTCTAATAGTTATGGGAATCATAGGAATAATTAATTAAAATAATTAAATATGTATGGGTTTTTTAGATAAAATAAAAGAAGGAATGGCTCGAATTAATCTTACTTATATCGGCGGTCATCCCGAGATTGATAAAGCTTATCTTGTTTCTGTTGGCAGAGAAGGGGATAATCTCAGTATCTTTAGAGGAGCAAGAATTCTTGCTAGTATTCCTGTCTCTTCTATTAAGTCAACTAGACTTGAAAGAGCTGACAATCGTTCCCTGGGAAAGGGTGCTTTAGGGGCTGTTGCGGGAGGGGTATTGCTTGGTCCCTTGGGCTTGGTAGCTGGTGGTGCTCTTGGAGGAAGGAAAAAAGATGCTAGTGTGATTGTAGTTACTATTGAATATGGCAAATCAGAAATAGAAGTTTTGTTTGCAGGAGCCAATAAAAATGATGATATTAAGAGGAAGTATCCTAGGTTCGCTAATTTATTGAAGTAAATCTTTTTTATATTGAATCAGAGAAGTTATCTAATATTTTTAAAATTATGACACAGATTGCTCTTATTAATAATATTATTGTTTTTTTTATTGCCTTTTTTGGAACAGGGATAGTTTTTTTAGTTTTCTTAAGTGATCCAAAATCAAAAATAAATCAATCGTTTTCATTTTTGACAATCTTGTATATTCTATGGATTGTTTTTGGTTTTTTTTCAAACACAGCAATCCAAATTGAATCGTCTTTATTTTTTATGAAGTTAAGATTCGCGGTTGTTTCTTTATTTTTTGTTGCATCTTATTTCTTCCCAATTTATTTCCCTTATGAAGGAAAAAGATATAAAAAATTAGACAGGATTGTTTTAGGGACGGGAGTGTTCTTCTTCTTCTTGTCTGTTTTTACAAATTTAATCATTAAAAGCGTAGAAGTTAGAGATTGGGGGACCGAAGTTATTTTTGGGAAAGGGGGATTTAGTTTTTATCTAATGGTGATTTTATTAACGTTGGTAATTGCTTTTCAGCTTCTTAGAAAATATTCAAAATCACCCAAAGAATACAGAACGAGAATACAATATTTTTTGGTTGGTGTTTTTATATTTATATCGGCAAATTTTATTTTTAATGTAATTTTTCCTCTTCTCGGAACGTACAGGTATTATCAAATCGGCGATTATTCAGCTATTCTATTTTTAAGCCTTACCGCTTTTGCAATTTTAAGAAAAGAATTATTTGGGATCAAGGTCATTGTCACCGGACTGCTGGTAATATTAATAGGAACTTTGTTTTTTATAGATATATTAGCATTTACAAGAGTGCTTTGGATGCAAACTATTAAGAGTATTATTTTGTTTTTTTTCCTTGGCCTTGGTTATTATCTAGTAAAAAACGTGATTAAGGAGATAAGACAGAGAGAAGATTTAGAAAGATTAGCTTCTGATTTAAGAAAAGCGAATACGACGAAAGAGCAAAACATTATTGAGATAGAAAGGCTTAAAGAAGGGCTTGAAGAAAAAGTTAGAGAAAGAACAAAGGAATTAAAAGAAGCAAAAGCAACCCTAGAAGTTCAAATTAAAGCCAGGACGAAGGAATTAAGAGATCTGACTGGTAATTTAGAAAAACAAGTAGAAGAAAAAACCAAAGAGCTTCAAGTAAGAGTTGAGGAATTGGAGAAACATCATCGGGTAATGGTGGGCCGGGAATTAAAGATGATTGAACTGAAAGAAGAGATTGAGAGATTGAAAAGAGGTAAGAAATGATATTAGCGTAGTAGTAATAATTTGAGCTATCTGTCAAGCAGATAGCTTTTTTGTGATATAATCAAAAAGATGAAAATAAATCAAAACATACCTTTTTTGAAAAGTGATTATTTGAATTATGATTGGATTATCGGCGAAAGCCAGTATTATATTTTTCATTTCTTTAAAGGTTCTTTAGCAGAAAAAGAGATTGATAAAATTACTAGAATTCAAGAAGAAGCTTATAGTCGAATATTAAAAATTCTTAAATTGGAGAGCAAAATAAAGATAAGTTATTATTTTTATCCTTCAAGAAAGATTAAAGAAGGCTTGATGGGAGACGAAGGGCATGGAAATGCTATCTGGCAAGAAATTAAAAAAGAAAAAGAAACATGGAAACCTAAAAAGCTTGAGATTCATGCTGTTTATAACAAAAAAGTTAAATGTATAGGAGCTCACGAAGATACGCATCTACTTACTTTGCCTTGGGGTGTGGCTATATATCTTTTTTGTGAAGGAATAGCTGAGTTTATGTCTAATGGTTGGCACGGGAAAGATATTGATCTTTGGACAAGAGATTACTCGAGAAAAGATTGCCTTTATTCAATTAGGTTTCTTGTTGATAATAAAAACTGGGATCAAGTTGATGACATGATTGCTTATCCTCAAGCCGGTTCCTTTGCTAGGTTTTTAATTAATGATTACGGCTTGGAGAAATTTAAAGAGGTTTATAAAAAATTATCAAGGGAAAATAAAGTAGAGAAGAATATTTCTATTATTGAAAAGAGTTATTCTTTATCGCTAGGGGAGCTTGGGAAAAAAATGGAAGAAAAAGTTTGATATTTAAAACTTTGAGACTAATTAGGTTTATTTTAGAGGGCGAGCGGCCCTCTTTTAGTTTAGGAGCTTGACAAGGTTTTTTGTTTAGACTACAATTGTAGTATAAATGACTACGAGAAGTGCTTTTAAAAATTGGGCCATTTTTATGTGTTTCAAATGATAATCGCACAATAATAACAAATATGTTAATCTTTCCATTTATTATTATAACATTATTAGCAATAGGTATTTTGTCTGCGGGGAGTATCTCTCCTAAGTCTTTTCAGTCTTGTGGGCGCGCAAAGAATACGCCAATAGAGGTTTTGGTTATTAGCTTAATTATTATTGGTGCTGTTTTTATTATAATCGCTGATACCTTTGGTATAATTTCGTATTAAGAGATTTTTTTCTTCTATTTTTAAATATAAAAAATAGAAGAAAAAGAGCTCTTTTAAAAGAGTAGGAGGTGAATTATTATGGGTTCCAGGAAAACACCATCGGAAAGAGAGAAAGAATGGTTAGAAGGTTCACGCATTGGACCTCATCCGGACGCAGGCATAGAAGGATGGTAAAATCCTTACTCACTCTCTATTTAAAAGGAAGGATAGAAATCTCTATTCTTCCACATTATTTCAATAATCTGTCTATTTAAAATTAACTATCCAATTCTAATAACTGGATTAGTTTTTCTAATTACCCAGAACCGTCAGAGTGAGGCTCCGAAGGAACCCTAGGTAAAGGCAAAAGCTATGACAGTAGTGCTTGACCATCAGCTGATTAGCTGCCTTTATATAAACCATTTTTTAATTAAAAAAGAAAGGGTAATAAACTATCTTTTTCTTGATCTGTTCATTAAAAATTAATGAGTAGAAAGGAAGGTGAAAAAATGGATTATCCAATTATTGATTGGGAAAAACAAAAACAAAAAAAAGGTGATTTATGGTGGAAGTGAGCTTGTTTCCGTTTAAGCCGAAAGAAAAAAAAGATTTACGGCCTCTTTGGAATTGGCCGGAAAGTAATTATCCGCCAAATTAATTTTAATATGTAGAGTTCTTAAAATAAGAACTTTTTTTATTTTTCTTGACAGCGTATCTTATTTTGACTACAATTGTAGTATAAAAGACTACAGAGCATAAAATAATAACAACATGCTAAAAGTTTTAAGGAAACCTACAAAAGAAGTAGAAGAAAAGGCAAACTCCTTGTGGGAAAGTGAAAAAAATCCAGGTTCTGGCTGGAGAAAAGCAGAAGAATATTTAAAGGAAAAAGGGTATAAAGAGAAAGAGATTTTAGCAATGAATATAAGGTGGGCGAAAGGAGAGTATTTTCATTCCGATTAGCAAAGTACTGTTTTGATTTTTTAATAACCTCTTTTATGTTTTAGGTAATTAAAATTTACTTTAATTTTTGTTTTAATCCTTGATTTATAACTTAATAAGAATTATAATTGTAGTATTATTGAATACAATTCCATGAAACTTAATGACCTAATAAAGTCAAAAACTAGGGAAAAAATTTTATGTTTCTTTTTTAAGAATAAAGAAAAAAAATATTATTTAAGAGAATTAGAAAGGATTCTCGGTCTCCCTGTTGGGAATATTCGTCGAGAACTCATTTCCTTAGAAAGATCAGGACTATTTAAAAAAGAAAAAGTTGGGAATCTAACATATTACTTTTTAAATATTAGCTCTCCTTTTTTCGAAGCTGTTGAAAGCATTATTTCAAAAACTTCAAAGACTGATAAAAAACTTAAAAAAGATTTAAAAAAAAGAAAAGGAGAACAATTAGTGGTTCTTAGAAAGAGAGAATTAGATTTACTTTCTTCTAAGATAAGTGAATTAGATAATATTTTAGAAACTCTTTCTATAAAAGAATCAGAAGTAGAAGATTTTATCAATTTAGCGGTAGTTATTAATGAAAAAAAAGAAGTTTTGTTAATAAAGAGAGTTCAAAAAGAAAAAGGAAAAGATGGAGCTGTATTAACTTGGGCTTTTCCCGGAGGAAAACAGAGGTTGAACGAGAGTAAAGAAAGGTGCGTAATTAGAGAAGTTTTGGCTGAAACTGGTTATGAAATTAAACCAATAATGGAAATATCCAGCAGATTTCACCCTCAATTTCCGGTATTTATTGTTTATCATCTCTGTAAATTAGTTTTTCCAGATCCTATCGCAAAACCAAAAGAGCCTCATGAAATAGGTGAAATTAGATGGGTTAAACCAAAAGAAGTAAGTAAATTATTTACAACTGATATCGATCCTAAAGTCAAAGAAGAGCTTAAATTAAAATAATAGCTTAAAAAAAATTATATGAAGTGGATCGCCATTAGTGGAAGTTGGGAGAAAATTAATGAGAAAGTAGAGAAAGACGTTAGAAGCAATGTTAATGCAATTATTTCTCAGGGAGATGGTATTATTGCTGGGGGGGCAATTAATGTTGATTTTATTGCTGTAGATGAAGCATTAAAATTAGATCCTAGTTGTAAAACAATTAAAATTTTTATTCCAGTAACTCTTGAAAAATTTTCTTCTTACTATTTTAAAAAAAATAAAGAATTAACAATAACCGAAGGTCAAGTAGAGAATCTTATTTTTCAATTAACAAAAGTAAAGAAAACTAATTCCCAATCTCTTATTGAGAATAGCAAGAATAAGGTTATTAATAAAAAAAATTATTATAAAAGAAACTCGGATATTATAAAAGCAGCAGATGAATTGGTGGCATTTCATGTTAATAACAGCCCAGGAACAAAGGACACTATAAACAAAGCTTATGAAAAAGGAATTCCAGTTAAGTTATTTCAATATTTTATTGAATAATAATAATTTTTTATTAACTGATCGTGAATATTTTTTTTTATTATGGAAATATTTAAAGAAATAAAACTTCTTTGGAAATATTTAAAGAAATATAAGCGGAAAATAAGATATCTAGCTTTTTTAGCTGTTGTTGCTTCAGTTATGACTGCTTTGATTCCTTTCATCTACGGCAGAATAGTTGACTTGCTTTCTATCGGAGTAAAAGATTTCATGTTTATTATTGCTCTGCTGGGCATTTGGATATTAATAAGTGTTTTTTCAGCTTTTGCAACAAGGAAGGTTAATCTTAAAGGAGGATCTGTAGGAATAGATGTTTCCAATGATTTTACCTGTAATGCTGCTAGTCATGTTGTAGATCTTCCATTATCTTTTCATAATGAAAAGAAAGCAGGGGAGATATTTTCAAAAATTCAAAGAGCTGATCGTTATTTCTTCCAAATTATAGACAATATCGTTTTCTGGTTCTTGCCTCATTTTCTTTCAATTTTATTTGCAGTAATAATTCTTTTTTTCGTTGAGTGGAGACTGGCGCTCGGAATGACTATTGTATTCTTAGGTTATTTTCTTATTACTGTTCATAAGACTAAGCCTATAGTTGAAAGACACACTGAACTTAATAAGGTTTATGAAAGAGTTTTTGGAAATCTCTATGATTCTCTTTCTAATATTCAA